>DASPOR010000229.1 GCA_035625915.1 Alphaproteobacteria bacterium
CGAGATATCGCTTGCCCGCGAGTTCTACCGCGAGTCCGCCGACGGCACGCCCGACACGCGCATAACGCATCACACGGCCGCCAAAGGTGCTCGCCTCGTTCTCGACCGATCCCCTTTTCGGCTGGGACGATTTTTGTGCCATTACATGCTGTTCTCGAGCTCGTCGATGAAGCGCGACACGAGTCCGAGCCCGCGGGCCCAGAAGGCGGGATCGGTCGCGTCGAGGCCGAATGGCGCCAAGAGCTCCTTGTGATGGAGCGTGCCACCCGCCCGCAGCATGTCGAGGTACTTCTTCTGGAATCCCTGTTCAGCACGCTCATAGATTGCGTAAAGCGAATTCACGAGGCAGTCCCCGAAAGCGTAAGCGTAGACGTAGAAGGGCGAATGGATGAAATGAGGGATATAGGCCCAGTAGATGCGGTATTCATCGTCGAATTGAAACGCGTCGCCAAGACTTTGTCGCTGGATCTCAAGCCAGATTTCACCGATCCGCGCCGCGGTAAGCTCCCCCTTGCGGCGCTCGCCGTGAACGCGGCGTTCGAACTCGTAGAACGCGATCTGCCGCACCACGGTGTTCAGCATGTCCTCAACCTTCGACGCTATCATGACGCGCCGGCGCCTCGGGCTTTTCTCGTCGCGCAGCATGGCTTGGAATGTCAGCATCTCGCCGAACACGCTCGCGGTCTCGGCAAGCGTGAGTGGGGTGTCCGACATGAGGTAGCCCTGCCGCGCCGCGAGGATTTGGTGCGCGCCGTGGCCGAGTTCATGCGCGAGCGTCATTACGTCGCGTGACTTGCCTTGATAGTTCATCAGGACATAGGGATGAGCGGCAGGCACCGTCGGATGACAGAACGCCCCCGGGGACTTTCCTGGCCGCACCGGCGCGTCGATCCAGGGCTGCTCGAAGAACCTATTGACGAGCTTTGCGAGCTCCGGCTCGAAATCATTGTAGGCGTTCAGCACGGTCGTCTTTGCAACAGTCCACGGAATCTCGCGGTCATCGTCCTCGGGGAGTGGGGCGTTGCGGTCCCAATATTCGAGTCTCTCCTTACCGATCCACCGCGCCTTAATGCGGTAATACCGGTGCGCAAGGCGCGGATAGGAGTCGTCGACCGCCTTCACGAGCGCGTCGACAACGTCGGCCTCGACGTGGTTCGAAAGGTGACGTGCCGCCATAGGCGTGGGGAAACGGCGCCATCTGTCCTCGATTTCCTTGTCCTTCGCGAGGGTATTGGTAATGAGGGCGAAAAGGCGCTCATTGTCGCATAAGACCTTGCCGAGCGACTTGGCCGCCTCGCGCCGTACATTCTCGTCTTTGTGGGAGAGAAGATGGAGCGCCTCGGCGTTCGAGAGCTCCTTTCCACCGACTGGAAACCTGAGGGCGGCAAGCGTCTCATCGAAGAGACGCGTCCATGCTTGACGACCGGCCACCGACTTTTCCAGCAGGAGCTTCTCTGCCTCGTCCGAAAGTTCATGGGGGCGGAACGCACGCACATCGCGCAGCCACGGCCGGTACCGCGCGAGCTTTGGCTCCTTGAGGAGCGCTTCGATGCGCGCGTCGTCAATCCGGTTGAGCTCGAGGGTGAAGAAAAGTGTCGCGGCGGAAATATCCGTCACCCTTTCGCGGATGTCCTGAGCCTGACGGGAAACTTCAGGGTCCGTCATATTCGCCGCGTGACGCAACTCCGCGTAACTTCCGATCCGGCCGACGAGCTCCGAGATCCGCTCATACTCGACGATGGCGCCGGCGAGAGCCTCGCCGTCAAGTCCGGACAACTTGCCTTGATAGCGTCGGACGAAATCCGCGGCAGCTTTGCCGCTCGTATCAAGATCGCGGGCAAGCTCCGGCGAATCCGGGCCAGGATAAAGATCCCTCAGGTTCCATTCCGGCAAATCGCCGGCACCAAGCTGCGAAATCCTTCTGTTTTGAACGCCATCCGCCATGACCACCTCCCGGACGCCAGCATATAGGTCCGTTCCCCACGCGCGCCAAGTTTTTTGGCGCTTCCGATTTTAGGCAGGACATGAGAGAAATCAGTGCCGCCATATCCTGGCAACCGGCCAAAGGATCGTGAGAATCCGGGCAGTGCTGGAATAACGTTATGGATTACCGCAGTATTCCCAATCTCGCCCGCATGTTTTTCGAGCGGGCCGAGAGTCTCGGCGACAAGCCCTTCATGTGGGCGAAGCGCGCGGGCGCCTACCGGCCGATCAGTTGGACCGATGCGGCGCACCAAGTAAGTGCGCTCGCGCGAGGCTTGCGCGCGCTCGGGGTCGAACGCGGGGACCGTGTGGCGCTCGTCTCGGAGAACCGGCCCGAATGGGCCATCGCTGATGTCGCAATCATGGCCGCGGGCGCCATTACCGTACCCGGCTATGTGACGAATACGGTCGACGATCATCGCCACATATTGAACAATACAACGGCCAAGGCGATCATCGTGTCGACGCGCAAGCTTTGTGTCGACCTGATTTCCGCCGCGCGCCTTTGTCCGCACGTCAAATTCATCGTCGCGATCGAGCCGCACGGGCTCACGCAATATCCCGGCGTCGACGTGTATAGCTGGGAAGATGCGATCGGGCGAGGCGAGGCCGCACCCGACGATACGGCCGAGGCGGTTGCGTCGATCGCGCGGAACGATTTGAGCTGCATCATCCACACCTCCGGTACAGGCGGGATGCCGCGCGGTGTTACGCTAACGCACGGTGCGATCATCTGCAATTGCATGGGGGCGCAGGTCCTGCTGCGCCAGCTTGGCCTCGAGGACGAAGTATTTCTGTCGTTCCTTCCCCTCTCCCATGCGTACGAGCACGCAGCGGGGCTATTCTTTCCCATTTCGATCGGTGCGCAGATCTATTATGCCGAGGGTGCGGAAGCCCTCGGCGCCAACATGGTCGAGGCGAGACCCACGATCATGACGGCGGTGCCGCGACTTTACGAAACGCTCCATGGGCGGATCACCGCCGGGATGAAGCGCCAAAGCGCCTTCAAGCAACGGCTTTTCTGGAAGGCGGTGGCGCTCGGCACCAAGCGTTATCGGACACCTCGCAGCCTCAGTTTGTGGGAGCGCTGCATCGACTTGGTGCTCGATTTACTCGTTCGAAAAAAGGTGAAGGCGCGTTTTGGCGGCCGGCTCAAGGCCCTCGTTTCGGGGGGTGCGCCCCTCAATCCGGAGGTGGGTGTCTTTTTCACCGCTCTTGGCCTCACGCTCCTCCAAGGCTACGGCCAGACCGAGGCAGCGCCGGTCGTGAGCTGCAATCGGCCCTCGAAGATCAAGCTCCACACCGTTGGCCCGCCGCTCGAGGACGTCGAAGTCCGGGTCGCGGAGGATGGCGAACTTCTCGTGCGGGGCGAGCTTGTCATGAAGGGATATTGGAACGATCCGGAGGGTAGCGCCCAAGCGCTTCGCGACGGTTGGCTCCATACGGGCGACATTGGCGTCATCGACGAGGACGGCCATATCCAGATCACCGACCGCAAGAAGGACATCATCGTCAATTCTGGTGGCGACAATCTATCGCCCCAGCGCGTCGAGGGGTTTCTCACCCTTGAGCCCGAGATCGCACAAGCGATGGTTCACGGCGACAAGCGGCCATATCTTGTGGCCGTGATTGTCCCGCGAGCGGAATTTGCCGACGAATGGTCGTCCGCGAATGGCAAAAAGGCCTCGCTCGCCGAGCTGGCGGGCGACAAGGCCTTTCACGCTGCAGTGGGTGCGGCGGTTGAGCGGGTCAATGCGCGGCTCTCACCGATCGAGCGGGTTCGCCGCTTCATCCTCGCAGGTGGCGGCTTCGACATTGAGAACGGCATGCTGACACCCTCCCTCAAGATTCGACGCCACGTGATTAGGCGCGTTTACGGCGATGCGCTGGAGGGGCTTTACCAGGATCGCGGAGTCGAGTCTCGAACGGAGCATCCCTCCCGCGCAACGGGATTGTGACGGCCGCCAGACGGGGGAAATTCCCGAACCGGGCGCGCGGGCGCCGTGGACGCAATCTTGCGTTCTGTCCCCGGACTCTCTGGTAACATTGCCTTGCCCGCGATCCAAAACTACTCTCATCCGGCGTAACAAACCTGCCGGAGCGGCAAACGGGATTTAGCTCGGGGCATGGGAGGATCGTCATGGCGCTCGCCGCGGTAACACTCGATGACAAATATGAGCTGCAATCCGGCCGAGTCTTCGTGACCGGAACGCAGGCGCTGGTGCGCCTGCCCATGATGCAGCGCCAGCGCGACATGAAGGCAGGGCTCAACACGGCCGCCTTCATATCCGGCTATCGCGGCTCCCCGCTCGGCGGGTTCGACCAGGCCCTTTGGCAAGCAAAACGCTTCCTCGAAAAGAATCACATCCATTTTCAACCCGGCGTGAACGAGGACCTGGCCGCGACCGCGATCTGGGGCAGTCAGCAGGTGGGGCTGTTTCCCGGCGCAAAATATGACGGCGTCTATGCGATCTGGTACGGCAAGGGACCCGGCGTCGACCGCAGCGGCGATGTCCTCAAGCACGCCAATTTCGCCGGTAGCGCCCGGCACGGCGGCGTGCTGGTGCTGGCGGGCGACGACCACGGGGCGAAATCCTCGACGCTGCCGCACCAAAGCGAGCATGCCTTCGTTTCCGCGATGATCCCGGTCTTGAACCCGGCCGGCGTCCAGGAGTTCCTTGACCTCGGCATCTATGGTTGGGCGATGTCGCGCTACTCCGGCTGCTGGATCGCCTTCAAGACGGTTGCCGACACGGTCGAGAGCTCGGCCTCGGTCTATGTCGATCCGCATCGAATCGAGATCGTGACGCCGGGAGACTTTCAGATGCCGGAAGGCGGGCTCAACATCCGCTGGCCCGATCACTGGATGCCCCAGGAAGAGCGCTTGATGCGCCACAAACTTTACGCGGCCCTTGCCTTTAGCCGCGCCAACAAGCTTGATCGGGTCGTGATCGACAGTCCGAAACGGCGATTCGGTATCGTGACCACGGGCAAATCCTACCTCGACGTTCGCCAGGCGCTCGATGATCTCGGGATCGACGAGAAGCTCGCCGCGGATATCGGGTTAACCGTCTACAAGGTCGCCATGAGCTGGCCGCTTGAGCGAGACGGCGTGCGCCATTTCGCGGAAGGTCTCGAGGAGATCCTCGTGGTCGAGGAAAAGCGGGCGCTCATCGAGAATCAGCTCAAAGAGCAGCTTTACAACTGGCGCCCAGACGTAAGGCCGCGTGTGATCGGAAAGTTCGACGAGGAAAACGAAGCGCAACTTCCGTCTTATGACGAGCTCACACCCGCTCGCATCGCCCGGGTGATCGCGAAGCGGATCGCACGCTTTTACACGAGCGAGCGGATCAAGGACCGCCTCGGCTTCCTCGAAGCCAAGGAGCGCGCGCTGAAGGCGAAGGGACCGGACTTCAAGCGCATCCCTTATTTCTGCTCCGGCTGTCCCCACAATACCTCGACGAAGGTGCCGGATGGCAGCCGTGCATTAGCGGGAATCGGATGCCATTTCATGGCGATCTGGATGGATCGGGGAACGGCGACCTTCACGCACATGGGTGGCGAGGGCGTCACTTGGATCGGGCAGGTCCCCTTCACCGAGGAAAAGCACGTTTTCGCCAATCTCGGCGACGGCACCTATTTCCACTCGGGTTATCTCGCAATCCGTGCCGCCGTCGCCGCCAAGGCCAGCATCACCTACAAGATTCTCTACAACGACGCCGTCGCGATGACGGGCGGGCAACCGGTTGACGGCCAACTCACGGTTCCGAAAATCACCCAGCAGGTCTATGGCGAGGGGGTGCGTCGCATCGCGGTCGTGAGCGATGAGCCCGAGAAGTACGCGGTTGGGACCGAATTCGCGGCTGGCACGACAGTGCACCATCGCGACGAGCTCGACGCCGTGCAGAAGGAGCTGCGCGCGTGGCCGGGCGTCTCGGTGCTTGTCTACGATCAAACCTGCGCCGCCGAAAAGCGTCGCCGGCGCAAACGCGGCACGTTCCCCGATCCAGCGATGCGAGCCGTGATAAACGAGGCGGTATGCGAGGGTTGCGGCGACTGCGGCGTCAAATCCAACTGCCTGTCCGTGGTGCCTGTCGAGACCGAATTCGGCCGCAAGCGCCAAATCGACCAATCCTCGTGCAACAAAGACTTCTCGTGCGTAAACGGCTTCTGCCCGAGTTTCGTGACCGTGCACGGCGGAAAGCTCAGAAAAAGCAGGGCGGCGGCCGTCGCAACCGAACCCTTTGCAGACCTTCCTGCGCCAATCCTGCCCACGATCGGTACCGATCCCTACAACGTCCTCGTGACGGGCGTTGGGGGTACCGGCGTCGTCACGATTGGGGCGCTCATCGGCATGGCGAGCCATATCGAGGGAAAGGGCGTTTCCGTGCTCGACATGACCGGCCTTGCGCAAAAAGGCGGGGCCGTAATTAGCCACGTTCGCATTGCCGGAAGGCCCGAGGACATTCACTCGACGCGCATAGCGGCGGGCGATGCCAATCTCGTGCTCGGTTGCGACCTCGTCGTTGCGGCGGGCAGTGAAGCGCTCGGCAAAATGCGCGAAGGCCTCACTCGCGTCGTCATCAACAGCCACGAAACACCAACCGGCGATTTCACGCGCAACCCCGATCTCGTTTTCCCGGGTTCGGCCCTTGTGCAAATGGTCAGGGAAGCGGTCGGTGACCGGGCATTCGACGTTGTCGAAGGCACCCGGATCGCAACGGCGCTCATGGGCGATTCGATCGCGACCAACCTCTTCATGCTGGGGTTTGCCTATCAGAAGGGTTTCGTCCCGGTTTCGGACGAAGCGATCCTAAAGGCGATCGAACTCAATGGTGTGTCGCTCGAGATGAACCGGCAGGCGTTCCTCTGGGGCCGGCGCGCAGCGCACGACCTTGCCACGGTCGAGATGATCGCAGCACCCAAGGCCGTTGCGCCATCTAAGCGGATTTCACCCACGCTCGACGAAACGATTGAACGGCGTACCGAGGATCTTACTGCCTATCAGGATGCCGCCTACGCGGCCCGCTATAAACGTCTCGTTGACCGCGCCCGCGCCGCGGAAGCTCAAAAAGCCAAGGGCAAGAGCGGTTTTTCCGATGCGGTTGCGCGGTATTATTACAAGCTCCTTGCCTACAAGGATGAATACGAGGTGGCGCGGCTTTTTACGAGCGGCGATTTTGCAAAGGCGATCGACGAGCAGTTTGAAGGGAAATTCAAGCTCAAGTTCCATCTGGCCCCGCCGATCTTGGCGCGACGCGATGCAACGACGGGCGAGCTTCAGAAGCGTGCCTTTGGGCCGTGGGTGTTCAGCGCCTTCAAGTTGCTCGCGAAATTGAAGGGTTTGCGGGGGAGCTGGCTCGATCCCTTCGGCCGGACCGTCGAACGCAAGCGCGAGCGGGCACTCATCCCGGCATATGAAGCGGTGATCGAGGAACTCATGGCGGGACTTGATCATGGTAATTTCGCACTCGCGGTCGAAATCGCTTCGATTCCGGAACACATTCGCGGCTATGGGCACGTAAAGGACCGGCATATCGAGGACGCCAAAGCGCACGAAGCGGAATTACTTGCGGCATTTCGGGCACCGCCTTCCCACGCGACGGCCGCGGAGTAGCACAAGGTCCCGTGAAGCGAGCGTGGCTGATCTCTCCTGCTGACCGCGGCGGATCACGATACGGACTAAGAGCGAGGAGTCTTCGATGGCAGAGCAGGAAATAGCCGTTGTCGTAGGCGTTGGACCCGGTCTCGGGGCGTCCCTGGCGCGGCGATTCGCAAAGGCGGGCATGGCCGTCGCACTCGCGGCACGCACGCCGGACAAGCTGGCACCCCTGGCGAAAGAATTGAAGTCGCTCGGTGGACAAGGACGCGCCTACGCGTGCGACGCGACGGCCCCGCGCGAGGTCGAGAGTCTCTTCGGTCGCGTGAAGGCCGAACTCGGCATTCCGCACCTCGTGGTGCACAATGCAAGCGCATTCATGCGCAAGGGCATCCTCGATACCACGGTCGAGGAGTTCGAGCGCTGCTGGCGTGTGTCCTGTCTCGGTGGATTCCTGGTGGGCGCTGCGGCCGTGCGCGCAATGCTGTCTCGCGTCGAGGCCGGCGGAGCCGGAGGGACCATCGTCTTTACAGGCGCCACGGCAAGCTTGCGCGGTGGCGCCATGTTCCACAATTTGGCGGTCGGCAAATTTGGCCTGCGTGCCCTCGCACAAAGCATGGCGCGGGAGTTCCAGCCCAAGGGCATCCATGTAGCCCATGCCATAATCGACGGCCAGATTGCGGGCGAGCGTGCCGGCTACCGGCGCAATGAACGCGGACCCGATGCAATTCTCGAACCCGACGCGATTGCCGATGCGTATTATCAGGTCCATCGCCAGCCGAGGAGTGCCTGGACGCTCGAGTTCGATCTGCGGCCTTGGGTCGAAAAATTCTAGTGTGGCGAATCCGAAATTCGCCACATCTGGGTGCGGGACGTTGAGCGAATTTCGGATTCAAAGCCACACGAGGAATATATTGTATCGAGTGTGGTATTCGGATTTGAAGTTCCTAAACGCGGATGCCACCAAAATGCCAGGAACTTCAAATCCACCACACTAGGGTGCCCTCAGTTAAAGGCGAACCACGTTCTTTCTTCCAGCCCCATCGGAACCTTCGCGTCTACGATGTGGCTAGTCCACCCCATGCTTGACGATCCGTTTCGCGCTAGGTGCTCGTGAGCTGGCGAAGGACATCGTTCGGTCGGTAGGTGTCGCACTTTACATGATCGAAGGTACGGCCCTTCGTCTCTTTCGCAGGCCATGCGCATAATTTGACGATCGACGTGATGGGTATTATGCCGATACCATCATAACGTTCTTCGGTCCGCGGTTACGAAGCGCTCTTGGCCGTTAGGCTTCCACCGTAGACCTTCACGCACGTGCCTTTCGGGACGTATGCCCAAATCTCTTCACCCTTTTCTTGGGCGGCTTGTGTTTGGCCTGTGGGCATTGTGCTACCGGTCACAGACGCTCCGGCGTTTTTCGCGGCATCTGCCATATATGCGCAGCTATTGGAATCGGTTCCACACGCGGAAACGTCGTGAATGGAAACGCCATAGCATTTTTCATCGATCGGCTGATTGCTGCCGCTCTCGGCCGACACAGGCGTGGCGGTGACCGTAGCAATGGCAGATGCGATCAAGAGCGACAACTTCATGGCCAACTCCCGGCGAGGCGGCCCTTGAGACATAGGGCAAATGCCGGTTCTTTGCAACCGCTCCGCGCCGTCGGTTTCCCGGCCGCAAGCGATACGACGTATTGGAGTCGTACTTCAGCATTTCGCTTCACCGGGGCGTCGCGCCTTCGGTTATTTTTGCCTGGTATTCGCGGAACTCCGGCGGCCATTTGCTTTTGATGAAGGCAAGCACCGCCCATATTTCGTCGTCCGACAGCTGATCGGCGAACCCCATCATGTCGGTTTGATAGCCTGGAGGCGCATAAGCCGCGAAGCCATCCTTTACCATCCCGAAGAGTTCGTCGTCCGCATGGCGCCAAGTATGGCCGTGGTAATCGTGGGGCGGCGCCGGGTTGCGGCCATTGGGCTTGCGATTCCGCCAATTGGGCTCGCCCTCGAGGTTCTTGCCATGGCAGGAAGCGCATCGCTGCGCGTAGACCTCGGCGCCGAGCGCAACTTGCGACGGATTATCCGGATCTGCCTTGCTCGTGGGCGCAGCACTCAGCCAGGTCAACCACGCAGGCATCGCGGCAATCAGCGCTGCAAGGATGCAGAGCCGGGAGATCCGCCGCATCAGAGTGGAACCGGCGCAATAGCGGATTGGCAAATCCCACTCACATCCCAAGGGCGCGCTTGTAAATATCGAGAAGCGTTTCCTGCTCCTGCCTGTCGGAACTGTTCATCTTGCGCAGACGGATCACCTGACGCAGCACCTTGAGATCGAACCCACTGCCCTTTGCCTGGGCGTAGACGTCGCGGACATCGTCGGATAAGGCCTTTTTCTCCTCCTCCAGCCGCTCGATCCGCTCCACGAAGGAGCGTAGTTGCTCGGTCGCAATTCCGCCGACATCGGGCATCGTCTCGTTCTCCTGCCTATGACTCGCGTTGATCGCCGGGACGAGGACTCATAACGAGCGCCCCTGGTGCTGACAAGTCGCCTACGCAAGCTCCTCATTGCACACCGAGAATCCAACCCTCTTCGGCGAGGCACCCGAGGTTTTCCACAGCGCTCAGGCGACTCGGCCGTGCAAACCAACCGCGCAACTTGCCTCGGCGGTCCGCCTCGAGCAGGGTGTCGCGCACCGCCGCGACCTGCCGTGCGTCCTTGATCTTGTGAGGCTGACGTTCGGGCGAGAAGCGCCTTAAACTCGGCCAGATTTCCGCGTGAATGATGCCATCGAGCCACTCATCCCAATTCGTTTCGAACGGCCATATGTGGGAGCGATGAGCGAGTTCGGGGGCGGTCAGAAGCCGGTGCATGACAGGCAGCCCGAGAAGCGTCTGGCTCCCGACCGATCCGGCTCCGCCGAGCTTCCAGGTCGATTGCGGGTATTCACGCCGCTCGCGCAAAAACCGATCGACCGTGCGGTACTCGCCGAAATCGGCGCCGTCGAAGTGATCGCCCCGCAATCGCGGACGTTTCGTTGGCAGCGTCCGGTCCGCCTCCTTTGCAGGAACCATCCAGAACGGCCCCGGCGGGTTTCCCAACTCGCGATTGAGGCGGCGTGCGACTTCGAATCGGTTATTGCGATTGTCGGGTCGATCGTCGATCAGGGAGGCGAGATGTGCGGCAAGCTTGCGTCCACCCCCAAGGCCGGAACCTTTCGGGTAGGAATGCGGGAAATCGAAACCGACGAGAGCGTTGCCGCCGCATTCTGTCAGTAGGCCGAGCAAATGCCCGAATGCATCATGCCGTGTGCGGCAATAGCAAGGGCTGGGCCTTTTTTGTGGCGATCCCCAGGCGATCCATATCTGGTCGGCCGTCTCTGTTCGCGGGCCCGGATAGCTCGCGGCAGACCAGTCGACCATAACAATCAGATCGAAGAGGCGCGCCACGCAAAGGTCGGCGTGCGATCAGTGACGGCCGTGGCCGGATTTCGAAAAGGCGGCCTTCTGTTCGGCCGAGGCTTCTTTTTGGTACTTCGTCTTCCACTCGCCATAAGGCATGCCGTAAACGATCTCGCGAGCCTTCTCGTCCGGCAAGGCAATCCCACGCGCCTCGGACTCTTCCCGGTACCAGCGCGAAAGGCAGTTCCGGCAAAAGCCTGCGAGATTCATGAGATCGAGGTTTTGCACATCTACGCGCTCGCGCAAATGTTGTACGAGTCGGCGGAAGGCTGCGGCCTCGAGCTCTGTACGGATCCTGTCGTCGGTGTTCATGTCGTCCTCTTTCCAACCGTCCCAGCTATTTATGTAGGATCGCGGTTTGTCCGGTCAATCGAGACTGCGACGCGCCGCGGTTATGACCCAAGCGCCGCCAGGCGCTTGTCCACGTCTAGTCCATTCAAGGTCTCGGCGATCAGCATGTCGACGACCGCTTTCAGCGATTCGCTTTCGGTGGCGCCGGCCGCCTTCGCGTCTTCGAATGTCTTGATCTGCAGATGCGCCGAAGTGCCGCGCGCGATGATCGTGCGCGCGTGCGCTATTTCGGCCTCGCAGCCGAAATACGCGGCGTCGGGCGCCACAATGGCCAGGATCTCCTCGAGGAGTTCGGGATAAGGTACAATCACCCCTTTGCCGAAATCGACCAGGCCCCTGTCATACCCATAGCGTTGTGCGCGCCAACGATTCTCATTGACGAGCATCGAGGCATATCGTCGCCAGCGCTGATTGTCCCGCCGGAGTCGCCATAGCATCCGGAGCCAGCAACGATAGACGGCGGCGATCGCAATCGCATCTTCGAGGCGCGTACAGATATCCGTGATGCGCATTTCGAGAGTTGGGAAACGAGCGGATGGCCTGAGGTCCCACCACAACTTCGAGGCGTCCTCGATGATCCCGGCGTTGACTAGCACACGCACATGGCGCTGATACTCGCCCCAACTATCGAACTGTTCGGGCAATCCCGTGCGCGGCAATTCCGAGAACACGGCGATACGGTACGACATGAGACCCGTATTACTCCCGCGCCAAAAGGGCGAGGACGTGCTCAACGCCAGTAAATGCGGCAGCACGTAGCTCGCCTGGCTCATCAGGTCGATGCGCAAATCGTCGTCTGGAATCCCAACATGGACATGCATGCCGCAGATGATGAGTCTGCGCGCGACACCTTGAAGGTCGCGGGCAAGAATTTCGTAGCGCTCCTTCGAGGTTGGTCGCTGACTGTGCCAGCTCGCGAACGGATGGGTCGACGCGGCTATGATGGCAAGGCCGTGGCTCGCGGCGACGCCGGCAACAGTCTTGCGCATACGTGCGAGCTCGGCGCGCGCCTCACCGAGGGTCGTACAGATGCGCGTGCCGACCTCGATCTGCGACTGCAGGAATTCGGGCGTAACCTGACCTTGGAGGAGTGCCTCGCACTCGGCAAGCATTGTCGGCGGCGCTTCGCTAATGAGGTCGCGGCTCGTGCGGTCGACAAGCAGATACTCCTCCTCCATGCCGACTGTGAAGGGGGGTTCCTCGACGTGCCGTGCCGTCTTGCTCACTTGAAATGTTCCACGCGATAAATCGAGTCCTCGCGCATGACGGGTGCGAGTGCATCGGCAAATCGCTCTGCCCACGCCGCGGCACCATGATTTGTATCGATCAAGTCCTGCCGAATTTCGACCGCGACGTGGGGGTAGCCATGGGCGACCGCGTGCGTCGTGACGCTGTAGCCCTTCGGTTCCCGGGCGGAGTAGGGTTGATTGTCGCCAACATCGAGGCCGGGGCTTTTGCGCAATTCCGCCATCAAGGGTAGCGCGACGCGGGGGTCGCGGTCCCACAGAATGCCGATCTGCCATGGACGCTCGAAGCCATCGAAGACTGGCGTAAAACTATGAATCGAGACGAGTCCTGGGACGCGCCGCCGTGCGCGGAAGCCTGCGAGAATTTCGTCGATCGCCGCGTGATAGGGATGGAAGAGCGCTTCCTGTCGCCGCTTCGCATCGATCGGTTCGAGCTGGCGATTGCCGGGGACAACGACACCGTCGCTTAGGATGGGGATCGATGACGGGTCGGTAAGTGCGCGGTTGCAATCGATGACGAGGCGCGAATAACCCGTCAGCGCGAGAGGCGCGTCGAAATGCTTGGAAAGCCAGCGCGCGACTTCGGCTGCGCCAATGTCCCATCCGATGTGCCGGCGTAGAAGTGTTGCCTCGAGACCGAGCGAACCGAGCGACATCGGCACGCGCCGGCTTGCATGATCGCAAATCAGAAGAAACGGTGCGGTACCCTCAAGATTGATGGTTTCGAAGGCTGGCGGTTCGTCGGCGCTCAAGAGTGGGGCGAATGGCTGCACAGGGTGGTCCCGGGATTGCTTCATCGTCTTCGTCATGAATCGCACTATAGTCGAAAGTGTTGCGCTTTGAAGCAGTCGAGCCATGCAGAAAGGTCGCTACGTCGGCGCGCGTCCGGCGTCCTATAACGACCCAATGACCGTATCCTCGCCGACAGCACCCACTGCGGACATTGGCGCGCCAGAGTCGGGTGCGGCGGCCCGGCTGCGTGCAACGCGCTTTGCCCTCGCGGCCCTCTTCCTGGGCGGCTTTGCAACCTCCTTGTCGGGCGTTTTCATCAAGCTCTCCGAACTTCCGCCGACGGCAACCGGGTTCTACCGCGTTTTCCTATCCACACCACTGCTGTTTCTTTGGCTACGGTGGGAGCGGCCGCGGCTCGACCCGCTCACGCAACCGAAGAGCTGGCGCGATCGTCGCGATCTCGTCGTGGCCGGGGTGCTCTTTGGAGTCAACACGACGTGCTGGTGCTGGTGCATGCGTTACACTTCGGTTGCAAACGGCCAGCTCATAACAAACATTTCGCCGATTTTCGTCTCGCTTGGCGCCTTTATCTTTTTGCGCGAGCGCTTCGGGCGGGTCTTTCTCGTCGGAATGGGCCTGACGCTCGCCGGCGTCGGCATGCTCATGGGCAAGAGCATAACACTCGGGGGCGAGGGGATTGTCGGGGATTTGCTCGCCGTGGCTTCGGCCTTCTTCTGGAGTTGCTATTTGATTGCGACCCAGAACTTGCGCCGACGCTTTTCGACCGCGACACTCATGACATGGACGGCCGCGATCTCCGCACTTCTCTTGCTCGCTGTCTCAAAAATTGTCGGTGACCCCCTCGTTCCCTTGACCTTCAAGGGCTGGGCGGCACTTTTCGGCCTCGCTTTCGTCTCCCAGGTCACCGGCCAAGGGTTGGTTACTTACGCGTTTTCCGGCCTTCCCGCGAGCTTCATCGCGATCGGCCTTCTTATCCAGCCGATCTATGCCATGATCGTCGCTTGGCCGGTTCTTGGCGAAGCGCCTACCCCAATCCAAATCGTCGCGGCGGGCACCGTGCTTACGGGTATCGTATTGGCGCGGCGCGGCAGCAAGTGAGTGATGCCCACCTGTTGCTTGACTTGCAATCCGGTCAAAAGTTAAATGCACGAGTGGTCTATTAATAATACCACTTAAAGGTAGCACCATGCACGATTCCGCTACGAGCGACGACGCTTCCTTCCGTCGCATCGCTCCTCAGCGCGTCTCCGACCGAGTTGCCAAGGAAATCGTCCGCCTCATCTCGACGGGTCAACTCGTGCCGGGTCAACGCCTGCCGGGCGAGCGAGAACTGGCGGTGCGCATGGCGGTGAGCCGGGTATCGGTACGCGCGGCTCTCCAACAGCTCAAAGCGCAGGGGCTGGTGATTTCAGTGCAGGGTGGAGGCACCCGGGTGAGGTCGTCCGCGGTCGAGCTAAACCGACCCCTGACCGAACTCTTGCGCTCGAACCTTGAGAATCTCCACGAGCTGGCGGAAATCCGCGCCATCCTCGAGATCTGGGCGGCACGGAGGGCGGCCGAACATGCGACCGTGGAGGACTTGGCGCAGCTCGATCAGCTTCTCGGCGCAATGAACGACGCCCAGCGCGCGCGCACTTATAAGGCCGCCGATGACGTGCGTTTTCACCTTGCCGTGGCCAAGGCAAGCCACAGTGCGGTCTACATGCACCTCCTTTCCGTGATCCGCGATATTCTTACAACGATGCTCGAGTATCATCGTTACCAGCTTTTTTCCGACGCCGACGACGATCTCATGGTGAACACGCAACATCGTGCCGTGGTCGAGGCGATCCGCAGCCGCAACCCCGAGGCTGCGGCACAGGCGATGCGCAAGCACCTTGCCTTTGTCCTCGATCACTACAAAGAGGCGAGGCGGCGCCAGGCGGCCCCGACAAAGACCGCCGCGGGTGCCTGACCGTCAATCTTTGGACAACGACCGACGGAGGAGATTCAGGATGCTGTTCATGGTGATCGAGCGTTTCAAAAATTGCGACGGCAAAACCGTCTATCGCCGCTTCCAGGAGCGGGGCCGCGGCGCGCCCGAGGGCCTGAAGTATGTCGGAAGCTGGATCGAGCCCAATTTCGACCGCTGTTTTCAGATCATGGAATGCGATGACGCACGCCTCTTGCAACAGTGGTGTCTGTTTTGGGGCGATCTCATCGACTTCGAAATCGTGCCCGTGGTTCCATCGAATGAAACGCGCGAGGTGATCGAGCCGCTACTCTGATGCGGATGCTCTGCCGCCGAGGGCCGCCGTGATTTCGCCCGCAACGCGTTTTACGAGGGCGCCCAAGGTGGGAATGCGGTCGTCTGTGATCCGCGCCTTGGGACCCGAGAGCGAAATGGCGGCTAGCGGCTCGCCATACTCGTCCAGGATCGCAGCGGCGACGCAGCGCAGGCCAACCGCTTGCTCTTCGTCATCGAGCGCATAGCCACGCTTGCGCGTTATCGTGAGTTCCTCCTTGAGGTGCTGGGGCGTGTCGATCGTGTTTGCGGTAAGGCGGGAAAGCCCGCGCCGATGCAGGATGGCGCTTACCTCCGAATCCGAAAGTGCGGCGAGAAGTGCTTTGCCCACGCCGGAACAGTGGGCGCCGATCCGCCCGCCGGGTGGGGCCAAGGCCCGCATCATTTGCCGGCATTCGACCTGCGAGAGAAAGATCACCTCGCCCGCATCGAGCATGGCGAGGTTGACCGACTCGCTCGATTCCTCCATCAAGCGGCGCATGAACCGGCGCGCCACTGTCACGAAATCTCGATCGCGCAGGAACGCTGTTCCGACCGAGAATGCCTTGACGCCGACATACCAAAGCCCTCGCTCCTCATCCTGATGGACGAACTTCATCTTTTCGAGGCTCTTAAGGAGGCGATGAGTCGTCGACGGCGCAAGGCCGACGCGTTGCGCCAAATCCGTCAAGGATATGCCGTAGCGTTCTTCCGAAAGCCGTTGGAGCAAGGTCAAACCACGCGTGAGCGATTGGACGTGCCCGGAGCCTTCGCCTGGCGCGCGGCGCGGGGTCCGGCCGCGTCGACGCGGCAATACCGTCAGGTTGTCCGGCATGCGCTTCCCCCAAAGTTTTTGATTAGAGCGTTTGAATTCAGACTGTAATCGCTTCGTTTTCCCCAAGCAATCGATGCCGACGGGAGGATCGTAACGCCGGCAATTCCCGGCACCGTCCCTTCGGTACGGCTCGCGCGCCAGAAGTGATAAATATAGGGCTGTTAGCGGAAGCGCGCTTCTCATGCGGTCACGCTTGTCTTCGCCACAGCGAGGTCTTGGGGGATGCAATCCTCCGCCCCGAAATGGGCGTTCAGCCTATGCAATTTGACCGCGTGCAATTCCGATGGCGTGCGTCTATGACTCTCACCAACCATGATCGTTCATTCGCGTCACCCCCGCCGCAACCAAGAATAAAGGGCTTTCGACCATGCCAAAGCTAGCCGCCAATCTCACCATGATGTTCAACGAGGTGGATTTTCTCGCCCGCTTCGAAGCGGCCGCCAAGGCGGGCTTTAAGGCCGTCGAATACCTTTTCCCTTATGCATACCCGGCGGACGAGATCGCCGGACAGCTTGAACGGTATGGACTTCAACAGGTTCTTTTCAACCTCCCGCCCGGCGACTGGGACAAGGGCGAGCGCGGCATGGCGATCCTGCCCGACCGGATTTCCGAATTCAAAGACGGCGTGGCGCGCGCCATCCAATACGCGAAGGCACTCAAGTGCCCGCGCATCCACGTCATGGCAGGCGTTGCTCCTTCCGGCGTCCACCCGGCGCGTCTGCGGGAGATTTACGTGAGCAACCTCAAATACGCGAGTGCGGAGGCCGCCAAGGCCGGCCTTACGGTGCTGATCGAGCCGATCAACACGCGCGACATCCCGGGCTATTACCTTTGCACCTCGACCCAAGCGCTCGCCGTAATCGGCGCCGTGGGAGCTGCCAATTTGCGTCTGCAATACGACATTTACCACGCACAGATCATGGAAGGCGACCTGGCCCACACCCTCGAGAAGAATCTAGGCGTCATCGGCCACATCCAGATCGCCTGCACGCCGGGCCGACACGAGCCGGGAACGGGCGAAATCAACTACCACTTCCTGCTCGGTTTCATGGACAAGGTGGGCTATCCGGGATGGGTCGGCTGCGAGTACCGCCCCGCGGGCGACACGGTTGCCGGGCTCGCTTGGGCCAAAAGCTACCTCGGCGCGAAGTAGCCGGAATCAATCCAGTACTGTGGAGGAACGACAATGACCCAAGTGGGTTTCATCGGGCTCGGCATCATGGGACGACCGATGGCCGGGCATCTGCAAAAGGCGGGGCACAAGCTCGCCGTCGTCAAGCACAGAAGCGAACTGCCGAAAGAGATCGTCGAGGGCGGTGCTGTGGCTTGCAAATCCGGGAGGGAAGTCGCGGAGCGCTCGGAGATCGTCATCGTCATGGTGCCGGATACGCCGGATGTGGAGCGCGTCTTGTTCAGCTCTGGCGGCGTCGCCGAAGGGCTGAGCAACGGCAAGCTCATCATTGACATGAGTTCGATCTCGCCGACCGCGACGCGAGACTTCGCCAAGCGAATCAATGAAAAGGGCTGCGATTATCTCGATGCCCCGGTCTCCGGCGGAGAAGTCGGCGCCAAAAACGCGGCCTTGACCATCATGGTGGGCGGCCCGGAAGGGGCGTTCGAGCGCGCGAAGCCCCTTTTCGAGCTCATGGGAAAATCGATCACGCTCGTCGGCAACGCCAACGGCGACGGGCAGACCTGCAAGGTCGCGAACCAGATCGTCGTCGCGCTTACGATCGAGGCAATCGGCGAGGCCCTCGTATTCGCGTCCAAAGCAGGGGCCGACCCCGCCAAGGTTCGCCAAGCCCTGTTGGGCGGCTTTGCGGGATCGCGCATTCTCGAGATTCATGGCCAGCGTATGATCGAGCGCACGTTCAATCCGGGCTTCCGCATCGAGCTTCACCAGAAAGACCTCAATCTGGCATTGCAATCGGCCCGGCAATTGGGCGTGAGCCTTCCGAACACCGCGACAGCACAGGAACTTTTCAACGCCTGTGCCGCGATGGGCGGGAAAGGCTGGGATCACTCGGCGATGGTGCGGGCACTCGAAACGCTCGCCAGCCACGAGGTCGCGAAAAAATCTTGACTCCGAGCCGGCAGGATGCGCGTGGGTTCCTGCGCGCGCTTTTCGATGCGGGCATAGCGGCAGCGCAGCCCGCGGTTTGCGTACCGCCCTATCTGCCCGCACGGCCGAAGGGCCGAACGGTCGTGGTCGGTGCCGGAAAGGCAGCAGCGGCGATGGCGCTCGCCGTCGAAGGACATTGGCACGGCCCGCTCGAGGGCATCGTTGCAACGCGCCACGGCCAAAAGCTCCCGACTCGCCGAATCGAGATCGCGGAAGGCTCCCATCCCGTACCCGACGCCGCAGGCGAGGCGGCAGCGAGGCGGATGATCGAGCGTGTAAAGGGACTTGGCCCCGATGATCTCGTTCTCTGCCTTATATCGGGAGGTGCATCGGCCATTCTGACGCTTCCCGCACCGGGCTTGACCCTTGCCGACAAGCAGGAGGTCAATCGCGCACTGCTGCGCTCGGGTGCTTCGATCCATGAGATGAATTGCGTTCGCAAGCATCTCTCGGCGATCAAGGGCGGACGTCTTGCCGCCGCATGCGGAGACGCTCAGGTGCTGACCCTCGCCATCTCCGATGTTCCAGGGGACGAACCAAGCGTGATCGGCTCGGGACCGACCGTGGCCGACCCGACGACATTCGCCGACGCGCGCGCGATCCTTGCGAAGTACCGAATCGTGCCTCCTCCTGCCGTCGCCAGGCGTCTCGCGGCGGGTCCCGACGAGGAGACACCCAAGCCCGGCGACCCGCACCTTGCTCGCGCTCGCTATCAGCTCGTCGCCGCACCACAGACCTCCCTCGAAGCGGCAGCGGCGCGCTCGCGTGAGGCGGGGGTTGTGCCCCTCATCTTGAGTGATTCGATCGAGGGCGAAGCACGCGAGGTAGCCCGCGCCTTTGCGGCAATTTCGCGCCAGGCGGCCAAACGGGGGCAGCCGGCCGCCGCGCCATGCGCGCTGCTGTCGGGCGGGGAAGCGACCGTGACGGTGCGCGGCAAAGGCAAAGGCGGGCGCAACACCGAATTTCTGTTGGCGCTCGCCCTGGCACTCGACGAGCACCCCGGCATTCACGCGCTCGCAGGCGGCACCGACGGCATGGACGGGACGGAAGACAATGCGGGCGCGCTCGTCACTCCAGACACGCTAAGCCGCGCCCGACACCTCGGCCTCGATCCTCGAGCTTTTCTCGAACGCAATGACGCATATAGTTTCTTCGCATCGCTTGGCGACCTTGTCGTCACGGGAGCGACACATACGAACGTGAACGATTTCCGCGCGATCCTCATCGACGGGAGCCGCTCAGCCGGCTAAGATTCCTCCATGCGCCGCAAACGCAAGGCCAAGATCGTCGCGACGCTCGGGCCTTCGAGTTCGAGCTATCCAATCATTCGCGCGCTCTTCGAAGCGGGAGCGGATGTATTCCGCTTGAACTTCAGTCATGGCACCCAAGGGGACCACAAGGAACGCTTCAGCCACATCCGGCGCCTCGAGCAGGAATCCGGCCGCCCGATCGGCGTGCTCATGGACCTCCAGGGACCGAAGCTTCGTGTCGGACGTCTCGAAGGCGGAAGAGTAACGCTCGAACAGGGAAAGCCCTTCCGCCTCGACCTCGCACCCGAAATCGGCAATGCGTTGCGCGCGCCCTTGCCGCACCCGGAAATTTTCGCGGCGATCGAGCCAGGTGCCGATCTTCTGCTCGACGACGGCAAGATGCGCTTGCGGGTTGTTCATTGCGGCCCCGCCTTTGCCGAGTGCGAGGTGATCAATGGAGGCGAGCTCTCCGACCGCAAGGGCGTCAATGTGCCGGGCGTCGTGTTGCCGATCTCGGCCCTCACCGAGAAGGATCGATCCGACCTTCAATACGGGCTCGACCTCGGTGTCGACTGGGTCGGTTTGAGCTTCGTCCAGCGTCCGGAGGACATTGCCGACGCGCGCCGCTTGGTCGCGGGTCGCGCGGGCATCATGGCGAAGCTCGAAAAGCCCGCGGCCATCGAACGGCTCGAGGAGATCGTCGAGCTTGTCGATGCGGTGATGGTTGCCCGAGGCGATCTCGGCGTCGAGCTGCCGCCCGAGGATGTGCCATCCCTTCAACGGCAGATTGTGCGCGTCTGCCGGTTCGCCGGGCGCCCCGTCATCATCGCGACGCAGATGCTCGAATCGATGATCTATACGCCGACGCCAACAAGGGCCGAGGCGTCGGACGTCGCAACCGCGGTTTATGAAGGTGCCGATGCCGTGATGCTTTCAGCCGAAACGGCGAGCGGGAGATTTCCCATCGAGGCGGTCACCATGATGGATCGAATCCTGGGTCGCGTGGAGCGCGATCCACGCTATCGCCGCATTATGGACGCGGAGCATCCGGACCCCGAGGCGACACCCGCGGACGCGATCACCGCCGCAGCACGGCAGGTCGCCATGACCATCTCCGCCGCCGCCATCGTCACCTACACGACATCCGGATCGACTGCACTTCGCGCCGCGCGGGAACGTCCGGACGTGCCCATCCTTTGCCTCACGCCAAAGATCGAGACCGCACGCCGACTTGCACTCGCTTGGGGTACTCACTGCGTCAACACCGAGGATGTGCACAGCATCAGCGAAATGGTCGAACATGCAGGCTTTCACGCGCGCCAGGAAGGTATTGCAAGCACGGGCGACCGGCTGGTCACGACCGCGGGCATGCCCTTCGGCACGCCCGGCGCCACCAATCTTTTGCGCATCTCTTGGGTAACGGATTGAACGAGCTCGATCGTCCGTTGCCGTCGGATGCAGAAAATCGCAATAAAAGCAGGGAGGATCAGATGCTCGAGACGACGATTGCCGGAAGCCTGCCGAAGCCCCATTGGCTTGCCGAGACCGAGAAGCTTTGGCCGCAATGGCGCTGGAAGGGAGCTGAGCTCGAACAGGCCAAGCGCGATGCAACACTCATGTGGCTCAAGGAAGAAGAAGGAGCCGGAGTGGACATCGTGACCGACGGCGAACAGTTCCGCCAGCATTTCGTGCACGGTTTTCTCGAGCACATCGATGGGATCGATTTCGAGCACAAGCGCCGCATCGGGATTCGCGACAATCGCTACGAAGCGAATTGCCCGGTCGTCGTCGGGCCGGTCGCGCGAAAACGCTCGGTTCACGGCGAGGAGGTTCGCTTCACCCGGCGCAATACCGCACGCAAGCTCAAATTCACCATCCCGGGGCCGATGACGATCGTCGACACGCTCGCCGACGCCCATTATGACGATCGGCGTAAGCTCGCCGCCGCATTCGCGCGGATCATCAACGAGGAGGCGAAAGAGCTTGAGGCGGCGGGCATCGATGTTCTGCAGCTCGACGAACCGGCCTTCAATGCCTACCCCCACGACGCGCTCGAATGGGGCGTCGCCACCCTGGAGCGCGCGATCGAGGGTCTAAAAATCAAGACCGCGGTTCATATCTGCTACGGCTACGGCATCAAGGAGAACGATGAGTGGAAGAAGACGCTCGGCTCCGAATGGCGTCAGTACGAGGAGTTCTTCCCCGCACTCGCCAAGAGCAAGATCGACCAGGTCTCGCTCGAATGTGCAGCTTCCCGCGTGCCGATTTCGCTTCTGGGACTACTCCGCGGCAAGGACGTGATGGTTGGCGTGATCGACGTGGCGAGTCGCAAAGTCGAGCGGCCGGAGGACGTCGCGAACCTGATCAGGCGCGCAAGCGAATACGTTCCGGTCGAGCACATCGTTCCTTGCACCAACTGCGGAATGGCGCCGCTGCCGCGCGATGTCGCGCTCGGCAAGCTTCAAGCGCTTGCTGCGGGTGCTGCCCTCGCACGCAAGGAATTCAAGGTCGGCTGAGGCAAACAACACGCGGTCGTCGAATTTGTCCCTGACGCCTTTCCTCGGCGGCAAGGCCCGGCCATCGGCACTCCTTCTGCGGAAGACAAAAGCGAATTCACGTGGGGCTGTGGGTAGGGGCTCACAACCCCTCCCCTCTTCGACCATCAGCGGTCGGCACCCTGTTGCGTCGTGGATTGCCGTTGCTGAATGACATGCTCGGCTTCCCGCCCGATAAGCTCCTGAAGGTGATGTGCCGCCCACTCGAAGGTGCCGACGCCATAGGAGAGAGATCGCAGTTCAATGATCATATCGCGGATTTCCGACTGCGGGATGTAGGCGGTCGTCTCATCCCAGCCTTTCCAGCTGTCCTTCGCGCTGAAAGCAAGAATCTGGCCACGTCGACCGGTGATGAGCCGCTGCACGTTGGCTGTGAACTCTGCCGGCGCCGAGACCTTCACCTCGAGGATCGGCTCGAGAAGTACGGGATCGCATTTCGGCATGCCCTCGCTCATCGCGATCCGCGCGGCCATGCGGAATGCCATGTCCGAGCTGTCGACCGAATGAAATTGTCCGTCGAACAGTGTCACGGACAGGTCGACCACCTCGAAGCCGAGTGGGCCACGGCCGAGGTAGTCGCGCACACCATGCTCGACCGAAGGGATGAACTGGCGCGGTACCGCACCCCCGACGATCTTGTCGACGAATGTGAAACCCGCCCCACGCGGCAGTGGTTGAATTTGAACCTTGACGTCGCCAAATTGGCCGTGCCCCCCCGACTGCTTCTTGTGGCGCGCGTGCTGGCTGACCGGCTTACGGATCGTTTCCTTATAGGGAATTTGCGGCGAGCGGCCCTTGACCAAGAGCTTGAATTTTTCTTTGAGGCGGTCGATTGCAATCTGGATGTGCATCTCGCCCTGACCCCACAGCAAGAGTTCGTGGGTATCCTGCGTCTGCTCGAATGAAAGCGAGGGGTCTTCCTCCGTGAGTTTCTGGATCACGGTCGTAAGTTTGACTTCGTCATTGCGATTCTCCGCCTGAAGAGCGGAGGCGAACAGGGGCTTGAGCGGGGCCGGCCACGGCTCGGCCCCTTCGATGGGCTTGCCCGACGCCGTGAGCAGCTGCCCGGTTCGCACCTTTTCCATGCGCCCCAATGCCACCACTTCGCCCGCGACTGCCTTCACCTGCTTGGTCGTTTGGTGGCCGAGCATTGTGAAAAGCCCGCTCACACGCTCCCCACCGAGAACGTCACCGTCGGTTATCTCTCCGCGCCAGATCCGCGCAATCGAGAATTTCCCCGCATGGGGCATGTGGTAGATCTTGAACACGCGTGCGCAAGCTTCGCCCTGCGGCGCGATGCCGTGGCGCTCAGCCGTGGCCTCGGGCTGGGGTGCTTCGTGGCGGAGCGCTTTCAGGAGCCGGCGCACGCCATGATCGCGCTCGGCCGCACCGAGGAAGACGGGTACCAGCTTGTCTTCCTGGACCGTGCGAGCGAGCTGCTTGTAGATGACGCCCTTTTCGGGGACCATGTCCTCAAGAAGCTGCTCAAGGAGCGCGTCGTCGAAATCGGCGAGGGTTTCAAGCAGTTCCTGCCGTCTCTGCTGCTCTTGCGCCTTCTCGCCTTCAGGCAATTGCACGAGATCGGAGGCGCCGCCGGGCTTGTATCGATAAGCGCGCTCGCTCACCAGATCGATGTAGCCGGTGATCGTTTCGCCATCGCGGATCGGCACTTGGCGCAACACCAGGTGGCGTTCGGAAACGGCCTGGATCGCCTCAATGACATCGCGCACGCGGCTCGCGGCTGTGTCCATCTTGTTTATGAACACGACGTGGGGAATCCGATGGTCGTCGAGGAATTTGAAGATGGGTCCGATCGCGAGCGCGCGCTCCAAAAGGGGTTCGACGACGATGACGGCGATGTCCGCGACCATCAAGGCGTTCTCGGTTTCCTGAAGGAATTCGATCGAGCCGGGACAGTCGAGGATCGTCCACCTGTCGCCGAGATAGCTTGTGTTTGCAATGTTGACCTCGCTCGACATCTGACGCGCCCGCGCCTCCGGCGCGGAATCTCCGACCATGTTGCGTTCCTTGGTCGAACCTTTACGCGGTATGGTGCCGGTAACGGCGAGGATGCTCTCCAGCAACGTCGTCTTCCCGCTGGTATAAGGTCCGACGAGGGCAACGCAACGGGGTCCATTCTGGCTCACGGTCGCTCTCCCTGATGATGTGCTATGCCTGACCTCTTCGTGGGCCATGCGGAACGCCCGCCCGCGACGGGACCGTGTCCGGGCCGCTCAAATTTCCAAAATCTAATGTTTTCAATAGGCGGGCCTCGATGCAAGGAGAATCGCGGCTATTGCCGACCCCGCTCGCTCCTGCAGTCGCACCTAGGTTGGCGAATCCGAAATTCGCCACATCTGGGTGTGGGATCGAGAGCGAATTTCGGATTCGAAGCCACACTGGTAATACGTTGTATGTAGTGTGGTATTCGGGTTTGAAGTTCCTAAACGCGGATGCCACCAAAATGACAGGAACTTCAAATCCACCACATTAGCACTACCCATTCAAAGCGGATGGGCCCGCGGCAGGTGGGATTTCAGCTCTTACCCATCTCGTAGATCTTAAGGGCCGTGTGAATGAAATGGTGGATGGGAGTCGGTACCTTGGCTTTGTCGCCCATACGCGCGACCGCACCCGAAAGCCAGTTGAGTTCCAAGCGGTTGCCTCGCTCGAGATCGACGAGCATTGATGACTTCATCTCGGCCGGCATGTTAGCCATCATGACTTTCTGCCTCTCGATAAAGTCGGCACCGAGGTCAATACCTCTGGCTGAGGATACGGCGATCACTTCGCGCACGGCATCGACGAGAAGTTCGCGCGTCGCAGGTTCGGCCCTGATCGGGCCCATCGGTGTGCGCGTCAAGCACGTGACGCCGCTGAAAGACGCCAGGAGGGCGAATTTTCCCCACAAATCCCGCACGATATTGTTCGAGAGGTTTGCATCGATGCCCGCCGCTCTGCACGCAGCGAGAAAGCGCTCCCCTCGCGCGCGCGGCTTTCCGTCGAGTTCGCCGAATGAGATCCGCGCAATCGTCCCCGTATGTTTGATGAGTCCGGGCTCGCCAATCGTCGAGGCGATAAATGCTACCCCGCCCATTACATGACGCCCGCCGAGAAGCGGGATCAGCCGATCTTCGCTGTCAACCCCATTCAAAAACGATATGACCGCGGTGTCGGGGCCTAGGAGGGGCTTACAGAGAATGCCCGCTGCTTCCGTGTCCCACAATTTCACGGCGAAGATGACAATGTCGACCGGGCCGATATCTTCAGCCTTATCGGTTGCGTTGGCCGGACGGATGCGAAGGTCGCCGTTGGCGCTCTCCACGCGCAAGCCGTGTTGCCGGATCGCCTCGAGATGGCGTCCGCGAGCGACAAAATGTACGTCCTCACCAGCCGCCGCGAGCCGCGCTCCAAAATAACCGCCTACGCCGCCCGTGGCCACGACCGCGATCTTCATCGAGATTGCCCGTCAGCTGAGGTTCCCGCACGCGCGCTGGATTCGCCGGCAGGCTTCCTCGAGGGCAGAGGTCGATGTCGCGTAGGAGATTCGGAAATGCGGTGCAAGGCCGAATGCGCTCCCTTGCACAACGGCCACTCCCTCCGCTTCGAGGAGATAGGTTACGAAATCCTCGTCGGTCTCTAGTGTCTCCCCGTTTGGCGCCTTGCGTCCGATCGTCCCGGCACAGCTCGGGTAGACATAGAACGCGCCCTCGGGCTTCGGACAGTGGAGCCCCTTCGCCTGATTGAGCATCGAGACGACAAGGTCTCGCCGCTCCTGGAATACCTTGTTGTGCTTTGGAATGAAGTCTTGAGGACCATTCAAGGCTGCGACTGAGGCCCACTGGCTTATCGAGGAGGTGTGGCTCGTGCTTTGCGACTGCACCTTGTTGATCGCGTTAATAAGCCCGATCGGCCCACCCGCGTAGCCGACGCGCCAACCGGTCATGCAATAGGCCTTAGAAAGTCCGTTCACCGTCAGCGTCCGCTCATAAAGCCTCGGCTCGACTTCGGCGGGTGTTGTGAACTTGAAGTCGTCATAAACAAGATGCTCGTACATGTCGTCGGTCATCACCCAGACATGCGGATGGCGCAAAAGCACGTCGCAGAGTGCGCGCAGTTCCGCCCGCGTATAGGCGGCCCCCGTCGGATTGCTCGGCGAATTGAGGATGACCCACTTCGTTTTCGGCGTGATGGCGCGCTCGAAATCCTCGGGCGTCATCTTGAAGCCATTGGCAGCTGGGCAGTCCACGAAGACCGGCGCCCCCTCGCAGAGGAGGACGATATCCGGATAGCTCACCCAATAAGGTGCTGGGATGATCACCTCATCGCCGGCCTCGACCGTTGCCACGATCGCGTTGTAAAGGACCTGCTTGCCGCCGCAACCAACTGTGATCTGGTCAGTCGTGTAGTCGAGACCGTTCTCGCGCTTGAACTTGGCGCTGATTGCCTTCCGAAGTTCGATAATGCCGTTGACGGCGGTGTACTTCGTCTTGCCTTCGCGCATCGCTTTTGCGGCTGCGTCCTTAATGTGGTCGGGCGTGTCGAAGTCGGGCTCCCCGGCGCCAAGGCCGATTACGTCGCGCCCCGCCGCCTTGAGCTCGGCCGCCTTGGTGGTCACGGCGATCGTCTGCGAGGGCTTGATCCGGGCGAGTCGCGAAGCAAGGAAAGACACGGGGTTTCGGTCCTTTCAGCCAGCGGTCAAATGCGGATGTTCGCGGGATCGCACCCTACGACGGCGCTCCGCCGCATTCAAGGGGCGGCAACCAACAAACGCCGCCAAAATTGTCGCCGTGACAATTCGGACCAGTGTGGTATTCGGATTTGAAGTTCCTAGACGCGGATGGCACCAAAATGACAGGGACTTCAACTCCACCACACTAGCCTTGCGCGGCACCTCCCGGTCGCTCCTTCGGGTCTTTCACCGCGGTCATGCCCTGCACATTCATCGGCCTTTCCTTGGGCACGCAGAGAACGTTGATCGCGACCGTGTTGGGGAAGACGTTCGCGGCGATACCAAAGAAATTATTGGCATCATAATAGGGCGGGGTATGCCACCAGACGCGATAACCCGCCTCGAACAAGTGTCGGAGCAGCGCTTCGGAGTTGTTCTTCCGGTCGTTCTCGACATAGAGGATTGGACGGTGGCGTCCGATTGTGTCGGCGGCACCCAATAGCACCTCGCGTTCCATCCCCTCGACATCGATCTTGATGAAATGGCACGCGTCGAGCGCCAGCGAATCGAGCGTGATTACGTCCACCCGGTCCATCGCCGCGTGCTCGCCCGGCACGAGGGCCAGGGCGCCGAGATTATTCGGCCGATCGAGCAAAACACGCGGCACCGAAATTGCGCCCGGCCGCGAGCCTGCGGCGGCCAATATTGTGCGCACGTTCGCGAGATCGTTCATCGCGACGTTACCGCAGAGCATGTGAAAGATGCCCCGTTGCGCCTCGATCGCGACGGTCCTGCCCGCGGGCCCAACGGCCTGCGCCATCGGGATGGTAAGGGCGCCGATGTTGGCGCCCACATCCACTACCGTCATGCCGGGCCTCAGCAGGTCAATGGCCAAGCGCGCTTCGTGCACGCAATACTCGCCGTAGAGATCGAGCGAGCGGCCGATATAGCTATCGTTCAGATTGTACATCATGGGGCCAAAGCGCGTGTTTTTCACGCGCAGCAAGCGCGATTGGATCAAAGGGGGCAACAAGGGACGAACTCCGGCTCGATCGGCGGCTAGCCATAAGGTACCGGACCGTCATAGCACACGCAGAGGTTTGGCAAAAGGCTTCGGATTCGCGCGTTTATTTAAGGAGGAATCCGCCGCCAAGGAGATCGTCCGTTTCGACCGTGTAGCGCGCCGTACCGGTATAGTGAGCGCGGCCGCCGACCTCGACGGTGACGGCCTCGTGCCCGCCGGCGGTGGCGCGGCGCACGGCTTTACCGGTGAAGATCGCGCCGGTGATGCTTTCAAATTTGCGCGTTTGCCCAAGCGCGATCTGGCCGCGCGCCACCTGCACGGCAATGCGGGCCGTGACCCCACTTCCTGTCGGACTGCGATCGACCTCTCGCGCCGCAAAAACGCAGACGTTAGCGGTTGGCGCCTCTTCGAAGGCATCGCGGCCGTCCGTCAGGATTGTGCCATAGAGGAATGCAAGGTCGGGATCGCTTGGGTGGTCGAGCTTGATTTGGGCCTTTGCAGCCTGGGTCACTCGGTCTGCCGCTTCGGTGAGATCGGCGACCCGTGAGCCGCGCACCGAGAGGCCGAAGACACGTGCAGGAACCAGAACGTAGTACGCGCCGCCGTAACCGATATCGACCTCGACCGGGCCGTGTCCTGGCACCTCCACCACGGAACCGAGGGCAAAGGCGTAGGCTGGGACACTCTCAAAAACGACGGCACCGGTAACCGGGCCGCTCGGTCCGTCTTCGACCTCGACGCGCACGCGCACGAGGCCGCAGGGGCATTGGAGCTTGACCTCGGTCTCCGGTGTGCGCCGCATGACGATGCCGCGATCGACCGCGTAGCGGCCCAGTGCAATCGTCGCGTGGCCGCACATCGTGGAGTAGCCTTCATTGTGCATGAAGAGTACGGCCATGTCGGCCTCGGGCAGGTCCGGCTCGACCGGGATCACACCATACATGTCGTAATGTCCGCGCGGCTCGAACATCAGCATGCGTCGAACTTGATCAAGATTCTCGCGCACGTACCGCCGTTTATCGAGGATGGTCCGACCCTCGATCGGCGGATAACCTTTGGTCACGATGCGCACCGGCTCCCCACCCGTGTGCATCTCGACGGTTTCGATCTGAATATGGTTCGTCATCGCTGGGATTATGGCAGAGGAAATCCCCCTTGCCATCCCATGACCGGGAAAGCAAAGGACCCTTAAATCGAGCACCGCGAAGCGCCGATGATCTCGGCAAACTTCGCGGTGATTTCCGGCTGTCACTGGCGTTCGACGCGTCCGCCGCGTTCGCACACCGCGATTTATGTCCTTTCACATGCGATCGAGTGACTTGTTCGTCAGCGGCCGTCCGTTAACATCACCAGCCCGTTATCACGTTTTCCCAAAATTTGACTATATCGATGCCACGGACAAACTGGCCGACCGGCTGGAAGAAATTATTCGAAAGCCAGACTCCCGCGGCAACAACCGTTTCTTTTGCACCGCCACCGTTGACTTCCTCGAGTTCATTCGGGGTCAACTCGCGCACCAATTCGATTTTCTCTTTCCCCTCAGCGCCCATGACTTTCTCCGATGGGTATGTCCACGTTCTTCGCGCCCGCCGCCATTCGCGCCGGCGCATGCTCGATCGGTTGGATGCTAGCAACATTGCGTCTAATAATCCAGACTATTCCAACGTATTATTGAACACAAATTTAGCAGTTACAAATAAATTTGATTCTCTCATAAAGATTACGATGACAAATTCGAAGAAATCCCAATGTTATATTAGTATTTACTATTACTATATCCCCGATCAACTCATCTCGACGTCGATAAGACCGCGGATACCTTTTACCAACCAGGCCATCGCGCCTCGGGCCGTAATTTCGCCGTTAAACCTTTTTCCGGCCGACGGCCCACTCGCCCAATGCGGTTTCCGCCTCATATAATGGAGCGATGAACGAGATCGCCACCTACGAGCGGCTGGCCGGCCCGCCCCTTCGTCACGAGCGCCTCGCCACTTCGCAGCCACTCCGCATCAAGTCGGACTATTCTCCGGCGGGCGACCAGCCCCAGGCGATCGCCGCCCTTACTCAGGGCTTGCGCGCAGGCGAACGGGATCAGGTGCTGCTCGGCGTCACGGGCTCGGGCAAGACCTTCACCATGGCGCACGTCATTCAGAACGTGCAGCGACCGACCCTCATCCTCGCCCCCAACAAGACGCTCGCCGCCCAACTCTATGGTGAGATGAAGGGCTTCTTCCCCCAAGGGGCGGTTGAGTACTTTGTCTCCTACTACGACTATTACCAGCCCGAGGCCTACGTACCGCGCTCGGACACCTATATCGAGAAGGAAGCGACGATCAACGAGCAGATCGACCGCATGCGCCATTCGGCGACGCGGGCCCTTCTCGAACGGGACGACGTGGTGATCGTGGCCTCGGTCTCTTGCATCTACGGCATCGGTGCTGTCGAAACCTATTCGGAGATGGCCATCGCCTTGCGGTCCGGCCAGGCGTTCAACCGGAACCTCTTCCTCAAGCAGCTCGTTGAGCTTCAGTACCGGCGCAACGACGCGAACTTCTACCGCGGAGGCTTCCGCGTTCGTGGCGACGTAATCGAGCTTTTCCCGGCCCACCTCGAGGATCGCGCATGGCGTGTCTCGTTCTTCGGCGACGAGATCGAGACGATCGTCGAGTTCGATCCTTTGACAGGTGCTAAGACGGGCGTTCTCGACGCCGTCAGGATCTACGCCAACAGCCACTACGTGACGCCCAAGCCGACCCTTCAGCAGGCGGTCAAGCAGATCAAGGAAGACCTAAAGGTCCATCTCGAAATGCTTTACAAGGCGGGAAAGCTCCTCGAAGCACAAAGGCTCGAACAACGCACCACTTTCGATCTCGAAATGATCGAGACGACGGGATCGTGCGCGGGCATCGAGAACTATTCGCGCTATCTGACTGGCCGCAAACCGGGCGAGCCGCCGCCGACCCTCTTCGAATATCTGCCCAAGAACGCGCTCCTGATCGTGGATGAGAGCCACATCACCGTGCCGCAGGTGCGCGGCATGTTCCTCGGCGACTATCAGCGCAAGTCAACGCTCGCCGAATACGGCTTCCGGCTCCCGTCGTGCTGCGACAACCGCCCACTCAAATTCGAGGAGTGGGACGCGATGCGCCCGCAAACCGTCTATGTTTCCGCCACCCCGGGCCCCTGGGAGCTGGAGCGCACAGGCGGAGTCTTCGTCGAGCAAGTGATCCGGCCGACCGGCCTCATCGATCCCGTGTGCATCTTGCGCCCCGCCTCGACTCAGGTCGACGATCTGATCGGCGAGGTGAAAGCGGTCGCGGGCAAGGGCCAGCGCGCCCTCGTCACGACGCTCACCAAGCGGATGGCCGAGGATTTGACCGAATACCTCCACGAAGCGGGCGTGAAGGTGCGCTACATCCACTCGGACGTCGAAACGCTGGAACGGATCGAAATCATCCGGGACCTGCGCCTCGGCGCTTTCGACTGCCTGGTCGGCATCAACCTGCTGCGCGAAGGTCTCGATATTCCCGAATGCGCGCTCGTGGCGATCCTCGATGCTGACAAGGAGGGCTACTTGCGGTCCCGCACCTCGCTCATTCAGACGATCGGGCGAGCGGCGCGGAACATCGAGGGCC
>DASPOR010000230.1 GCA_035625915.1 Alphaproteobacteria bacterium
GTGCCTTGACGGCACTGCTCGAGAGGACACGAAACGTCATGAGGCTCGGCTTGTCCTCGGGCTTCTCCTTCGTAAGGTACTTGTCGAAACGATAGGAGCGCAGCCGCGCGCCGTAACCGATATTGGCCGCGATATGCGCGGTATCGAGTTTGGGGCCCTTCACGGAGTCAACCAGCACGGAAGCTTCCTTCTCGCCCGTCGCGGCAAGATGGGCCGCGGCCCGCCCGCCGATCGCCTGGGCCCGCAGCTCATCGACCTCGCCCGGCTTGCCGATGCCGACCATGACGATGCGCGAAAGCGCCACCCCCGACGGGGCCACGAGTTCCGCAAGCTGGTCCCGCTTGCCCTTGAAGCGTCCATGGGCTATCGCGCGGGCGAGGGCGCCGCTCGTTGCCTTGTCGAGTACCGACGCACTTGGCGAAAGCACCCCACCCTCCAGCACACCGACCACGACGGCACCCTTTTTGGGGGTGGCCAACTCGCCAAACTCTATGTCCATGAATCCCTCATGTGAAAAATGCCATATTTTCTTGAACGGAATTGCCACCGTTGCGGCGCCATCAATCTAGCGGAATATCCATCCAAGTCAAAAAGGCATCCGCAGGCCGATCGTCGGAGCAGCGCGATGAGCCGCAACCTACCATTTACTGATTGTGTCGGTGATGGTTTTGACGGGGACCGAATAGCTGATGCCGACGAGTTCGGTGCCTGGATTGATACTTTGCCCCAACGCCTTGCCGTTCGACATATGATGGAAGGTGAGGCCAATTCGCGAATCGTCGTCAAAGCGATACTGAAAGTCGAAACCGGAGCGGCCGAGGAGTGGCGGGCTGCCGAGATTCTTTCCGTTCCCTTTGTCGTAGCCGACGAGGGCGAAGCTTGGCGTTATGATGATCCGACGCCCCCAATACGTGTCGAGCCGGACGCCGACATAGCCCCAAAAACTGCCGTCCGCGGTTCCAGCGATGCCGCCGAACGGCTTTAGTTTCCAAAGGAAAAAACCGGAGCGATACTCAGCGTCGAAGTACGCCGATTCGTTTTCGGCGCGCACGGGATCGAAGGCCCCCCCTTCGACCGCCACGAAGTCCGGCTCGTCATGATCGGGCGTGTCGACGAAAAGCGACTCGATGACGACCAAGCCGCTCGCGATCGCGATCGCAGTGACGACGTCATCGGCCCGGGCCGCCGTCACCGTTGCGCCCGCGATCAGGAAGGCGACAGCGCAGCAGAATACGGTGAGGCGATGCGCCATTTTCGGAGGGTCCCAGTTCGGTCAGGCCGTAGAATTGCTTAGGCATCTTAGCGAAACGCAAGCTAAGGGCAATCGTTTTTGGCTGGCCGGCTGTACCATGGCGCTTGAGCCTTTTTGGTTTGCCTGCTAAGACCCCGCATCATGTCTCGCCGTGCGTTCGCGGTCTTCGCGATCCTCGTTACTCTAATATGCGGTGCCGCGTTGCTTGCGTGGGCCGATGGCATCGACAAATGGTTCGCCAACCTGTTCTACGATCCCGCGCAAGGCTTCGGAGCCGGCTTTTCCTCCCTTTTGGCGACACTGAGGATTAGCACTCGGCTCTCGGCATATGGCGTGGGCGCCTTCCTGATTTTTGGATTTGCATGGCGAGTACTGCTCGGCCGCGCGTTCTTCGCGCTCAGCCGTGCCGGCGTGATCTATCTCATGGCGGTTTTCATTCTCGGGCCAGGTCTTCTCGTGAATAGCATCCTCAAGGAAGACTGGGGCCGCGCGCGTCCCTCGCAAATTGTCGAGTTCGGCGGCGAGAAGCATTACACGCCTCCGCTCGAGATCGCGGATCAATGCCAGCATAACTGTTCATTCGTGTCCGGCGAGGCTTCGCTCGGTTTCGCATTCAGCGCCTTCGGTTTTGTCGCAACCGATCCCCGCCGACGCCGCCTCGGCCTGGCGGCGGGCATCGTTCTCGGGAGCGCTTTCGGATTTTTGCGTATCGCGCAGGGTGGGCATTTTCTCTCCGATGTGTATTTCGCAGGCGTGTTCATCTTTGCCTTGGCGTGGGCGCTTCATCGTATCCTCATCGGCAGCCGACTACTCGATGCGCTCGGACTCTGGCGCTCCGAGCACCTGCCGAACGGGAGGGCATAATCGATGCGCGCGCGCGATTATGTGCTCCTCCTTCTCCTTTGCGCGGCACTGTTCGCGCCCGGCCTTGCCCACGTGCCTCCGCTCGATCGGGACGAACCTCGGTTTGCCCAGGCCTCGCGCCAGATGGTCGAAAGCGGCGATTTCATCGATATACGCTTTCAGGGTGAGGCGCGCCTTAAGAAGCCTGTCGGCATCTATTGGCTCCAAGCGGCGAGCGCCGCGATATTCTCCGCGCCGGACGCGGATGGGATCTGGCCATACCGGCTGCCATCCACGCTTGGGGCCACGATTGCCGTTTTGCTGACCGCGACACTCGGTGCGCGTCTTTTCGGACGGGCGACCGGCATTGGCGCCGCCATCCTGCTGGCGGTCTCTGCGGTACTGAGTGCGGAGGCCCGAATTGCCAAGACCGACGCGGCCCTCCTCGCGTGCGTTGTCGCCGCTCAGTTGGCGCTCGCGACGGTGTTTCTCGAGCGCGACCGGTCGGATTTGCCCGGGCCTGGAAATGCGATCCTCTTTTGGGCGGCACTGGGCGCCGGCATCCTCATCAAAGGTCCGATCATCCTGATGGTGAGCGGCCTTACGTGCCTCGGCCTCGCCCTATGGGAGCGCGATGCGCGCTGGCTCCGGCGCCTGAGACCGTGGCCTCTTGCCTTGCTAACGATCCTTGCCGTTGCACCTTGGCTTGTCGGAATTATGCTCAAGACCAAGGGCGCCTTTTTCGCCGAGGCCATTGAGCACGACCTCCTCGGCAAGATTACCGGCGCGCAGGAGTCGCACGGCGCGCCGCCCGGCTTTTTCCTGGTGACATTCTGGGGAACATTCTGGCCCGGCACGCTCGTCGCAGCGCTCGCGATCCCATGGGTCTGGCAACGCCGACACGATGACGCGGTGCGATTCTGCCTTGCGTGGTTTGTACCGTCATGGCTCGCCTTCGAGATCGTGCCGACCAAGCTCGTGCACTATATCCTCCCGCTCATCCCGGCGATTGCACTCCTCGCCGCACGCGCAGCACTCGAGCCGTTCCCCCGCTACAACTCGCGCGTCGGCCGAATTTTCGTGGGCGTAACCGTGGGCGGGTGGCTCTTGATCGCGGGCGCGATGACGGCGGGCCTCCCGCTCGCACCCGCCATCGTGGAGCATCGGTTCGACGCCGTCGCCCTTGCCATCGGCGTCGCCACACTTCTTGCCTTCCTCGCCGCGCTCTTTTTCTTTCGCACGGGACGCCGGCCGGCGGCGGCGCAGTGCCTGGTTGTCGGATGCGTGATACTCTATGCCACGGTCTACGATCGGGTAATCCCGGAGCTCGACACCCTATGGATCAGCGCGCGCGTCGCGAATGCGGTGCACGCCGCCGAGCGGTGCCCGAAGACGACCTTGACGTCGGTGGGTTTCGCCGAACCCAGCCTCGTATTCGCGCTCGGTGCCGACACGTCGTTCGGGGACAGCCGTGCCGCCGCACAGGCGATCGCAGAAAACCGGTGCGCCATGGCGCTCGTCGATGCCCCGTCGCTTAATGCGTTCCGCGCCGAGCTTGCCGAGACGGGCAAGCAGGCGCATGAGGTCGCTACGATCGACGGAATCAACTTGGCGCAGGGGAAATCCGTGGCCCTCACGCTGTTCGAGGCGGCGGGCCAATCGTGAGCGCCTCCGTATCTCTGCGACTACCTTGGCCGGCCGCAAGCGTCTCGGCCGTTGCCGCCATTCTGATTTCGATTGCATACATCGATCGGCCCCTCGCGATCGCGGCGAACAAGCTTGCCCCTACTTCGCGGGCGATTTTCGAATGCATCACCGTCCTCGGCGATTCCGCCACCTACCTCGTTCCGGTCGGAATCGCCGCAGTTGTACTCTACGCCCTGGAACGCCGCGAGGACGACGCCGCACGCAAGGTGCGGCTGAGACGGTACCTGTTCGTCGCACTTTTCCTCTTCGCCGCCGTGGCCATGTCAGGTCTTGCCACGGACCTTCTCAAGGTTCTCTTCGGGCGCGCCCGCCCACCGCTTTTTCTGAGCAACGGCGATTTCGGATGGCATCCGTTCAGCCTCAAGCCCAAATTCGGCAGCTTCCCCTCGGGACATGCCAATACCGCGGTGTCGATGGCCCTGGCGCTTGGATTTCTGGTGCCGCGTGCGCGCGTGATTCTGCTGATTGTCGCGGCATTCGTGGCGCTCACGCGCATCGCCCTCGAGGCCCACTACCTGAGCGACACAATCGCGGGCGCAAGTTTGGCTTTTGCGTCGACGATATGGCTGCGCGCCCTATTTGCCAGGCGTGGCTGGCTCTTCGAGGAGCCCTCCGGATCGCGCTTGGCGCATTCCGGCTTGGGCAGCTAAATCTTTGGCCTGTTTTGCAAATTCGACCTATCCAGCTATCGCATGATCGGGCTATAAAGCCACTCATGAGGCATTGCGGCCCAATCATTTTCCAATGGATCGGCGTGGCGTCGACGTTCGCCGCGGTCTGCTCGCCTTGTGCGGCCCGGCGGCCCTCGTCGCCACCGCACATCATGCCGAAGGACGTGCAGGCCCTGACGCCGGGTGCCTCACAACGGTCGAAAGCAACTCGCGCCAAAACGGTCGTTTACTCCAGTTAAGCGTGCAAGAAGCACGAGCCAAGAATCACGGGACGGGGAACACGAGAATGCCGCCGCATGAGTTATGCGCTATCGTCCGACAGGTCTGCGGACCGGTCATGGCACCCCCATTCGAGGATCGATAGGCAACTCGTGCGAATATCCCTTGCCATCGTCGCCATATTCGTCGGACTTGGCCTGGCTTGGCCCGCCACGGCGGTCGAAACCAAATTGCCGGAGACGCCGGCAACGATCTCGGCGGATCGAATCTCCTACGACGACGAGCTCGGCATCATTGTTGCGAGCGGCCACGTTGTAATTTCCCAGCAGGACCGCGTGCTGCTCGCGGATACGGTGACCTATAACCAGCGCACCGACACGGTCACCGCCTCGGGAAACGTCAGCCTCCACGAACCTACGGGCGAGATCATCTACGCCGACTATTTCGAATTGAAGGAAGGTCTCAAGGACGGCGTCGCACAGAATTTCCGCCTTCTCCTGCAGAACAAGGCGCGCTTCGCGTCGGCGGGTGCACGG
>DASPOR010000231.1 GCA_035625915.1 Alphaproteobacteria bacterium
GCTCGGACGAAATTGGTTGATCCCTGCGATCGTGCGCGATCGCTGCGATTTCGCTTGCGGTGTCCTCGATGTCGTAGATGGGTGCGATCGTCTTGACCGCGGTTTCGCGACTCATATGGCCGGCATCCGCGTGAGTCTTGAGGGTCGCCGCGAGCTGGGCCTTCTCGCCTTGGGTCGGCGCATACCATGCAGGCCAGCGCAACGCGATCGGGCAAGAGTCGTCGAGCTTCCCGATGGCTTTTCCTCCCACGAACAAGTCGAACTTCCGAGATACGGCGACGACCATGCGCAATAACGCGAGCAAGGCGCCTTCGCCGTAGCTGATCCTCAACCGATCGGCCAGCCCGATGAGCGCCTGGTTGAGAAGCTCGATGGCGCGGCCCGATTGAGCCATGGCGATCTTGTCCGGGTTCGCCCGATTGCCGTGGATGCTTTCGAGCGCAAGGTCGCGAAGCGCCTTGACGAAGCCCAAGAGCGCCTCGCTCGCCGTGCCGTCGATTTCGAGGAGCTTGGCGTCGCCATCCTTGTCGACGACGATGGCGTTGGCGGCCCCCTTCACGAGCTGGCCGTCGTTCCCGACCGCGGGCTCCTTGATGAGGAGCGTGGGGTCGGACGCGTATTTGAGCGCCCGTCCACCCTGGCTCAAGAGGTAGTCGATCTCGATGATCGTATCGATCGCCTCCTTGAAGGTGCAGGCCCCGTCGATATCGTCCCCACCCGGCAGGTTTTTCACCCACACGATCGGGACGAAGCCGAGGTCGTGCCGCGTCGTCCGTCCCGCACCCTCATCGATCCTGAGCTGGGGGTCGTCGCCCGCTCCGTCCGCCGGCGAAGCGACTTTGTAGGGAACGTACCAATTCTCGGCACTGTCGGTCCATTCGCGCATGAACCAGAAATCGGCGGCCAGGTCCGCATCCTCGACCGCGTAGCCCATTACGCGCAAAAGCTTGCCCTTGACCTTGTAGCGCTCAACGACGCTTTGGAGCGCGTCGGGCTCGTTGGCGAACCAATGGGGTGTGAGGTATTCGGTGTCGAGAACCTTGAAGAAGAGCCGGTTCTTGCCGCTGCGGTTCTTGAGCACGCGCAACAGGAATGCGACCGAGCCGACGCTGCCTCGCGTCGCGGCGTCGATCATGACCTCGTTGAGCTTCGTCTCCTTCACGATTGCCGCGAGTGCTGCCCGGGTCTCCTCATGGGCGCATTCGGCGACCGGGAAATGGCCCTCGGAGAAGAGGAGGCTCACACTATCGTCGACGACGGTCTTGGCAAGGCTCGAGCGCACGCTCGGTCGACGGCTGCGCAAGGGGATATACTCGTCGTTCCGGCCTTTCTCCTCATGGAAGCCGTTCGGCAGGTGATCGTAGATTGTGCCGTTCAGCACACGGCGGCGCAGATCGATCGTTCGCTGGCGGATGGGGTAGTCCCGATCCGACGGTATCGTATCCGTGATCGTCTTGAACATGCGGACCCGTTACCTCGCCATGTGAGGGAAGGCGCCTCTTTGCACAGGCTTGCGCGCGTCGATCGGGAAGGCCGAGGCGACGTAGTAGCCAAGCGCGTCGCTCGCGTGCGTGAGCATCGGGTCGGCCTTCTTGTCGATCTCGCCCGACCCGCCCGAAAGAAGGCGCACGCCCTCGAAATCCTTGACCACGTTCGGCGCCTTCGTCGGATCGACCATCAATCGGATGGCTTCGTCGCCGGATTTCAGCCGCGTGTTGACGGCGTTGATCCGGGCGCGCTCGGGCGGGTTTGCATCGGGCACGTGAAACGACAGGCGCTGGCCGAATGCCGGCCTGAGCTCGGCCTTGATCAGGTCCCAGTCGGAACCCGCCACCTTGGCCGAACCGCCGGCACCACCTGTCGCGTCGCCATAGCAGCGAACGGGCCCAACATGGTCGATCCAATCGGCGGCAAGTTTCCGGCACACCGCCGGCGTATTCGAGTTGCGCGGGATATGCACTTCGCCGATCACGCCCGTGCCGGTCCGCCCTTCGGACATCCCCGGCAGGCGCTGTTCCTGCGCAACCACGGCGACGCCGGGGGCGACGTTGAAGTCGAAACAGAAAATCAATGGTTGCCGCGCGTCGTAGCCCAGCTTGCGGCAATGGGTGTCCTCGCGGAACGGATAATAGGCGCGGCCTTCGAAATTGACGAAAGACGCTTCGTATTCCTGCTGAAACGTCAGCTCGTCGAGATCGCGCCGGGCCGCTTGGATTTCCGAAGGCGGCAGGATGTCGGCCGACTTCCAGTGATAGGACCCCCACTCGCTCGCCGGACCGCGTTCGGCCATCATGGCCTTGGCCTTGCGGTCGGACTCGTAGTAGTGGTTGCGCCCCTCGGGCACGCCGATCAGGTCGCACCATCCAAGACGGTCCGCCAGCGCAGGCCGTACGTGTTCGGGCCAGGCGCCTCGCTTCATGTTGGCGTATTCGTCGAGTATCCCGCCATCCCACGGTTGGCCCTCGATGCGTTCCGGCCTGTCGAGGCCGACGACATAGATTTCCGGGCCGTGGATAAGGCGGATCGTCAATTCAGTCTCGCTCGGGCGGCCTGCCAGGAGGGCGGACGGCACCATCGCTTTCAGATCGGCCCAATAGATTCGCTTGGCCTGCTCGCGCGTCGGTGCCGCCGCGAAGAAGCGTGGAACATCGAAGTTCGTTCCAGCGATGGCGCGCAACACGAGCTTGCGCTTGGCAAGCTCCGTCTTGCCGGACCGCCGCCCTGCCGGAATCGTGTTGAAGCGATGCGGGCTGTTCCAGAATGCCCACTGGACAGGGTGGTGCCTAAGCGGTGTCCAGCGGGGAGTCGGAAGGATCGATTTCGGATAAACTCGCTTCTGATGGACCATGCACCGACCCCTTCGACGCGGCGAGAACCTCGTTGATCTTGCGCGCCGCCTCGGCTGCGTTGGGACCCCGAGCGCCGCCGATCTGGAAGCGCACGCGTTCGAGTTGCGCGATGCGCCCGAGCCATCGGTCGACGAGGGCTTGATACGTCGGACGCCCTTTCGCGATTTCGGCCTTTTTTCCGCCCCGGCCCATGTAAGGCGATGTCGGCCGTGCAGCCGCCGCCGTCTCCTTTCGCGATGCGGCGTCGCGCTCGGCTTGCCGATTCTCGCGGCTTCGCTTCATCGCGATCAGGACGCGCCGGAGCTGAATCCGGGCGAGTGCGATCTCGGCGTCGAGCGTGCCGATGGCGACCGCGAGGTCCCTTTCCTCGGCGCTGAGGCCATCCGCGTAGATGCTGTGCTCGAGCGATTTTTGCGAAGCCTCGTGAGCCGGCGAGACCGCGGGAGTCTCGGCTTGGTACTCGGCCGAGGGCTTGCCATCGCGATCGGCAGGGCTATCGTCTGGCATGGCACTCCCTTTGCGCACGCGACAGGCTCGCGTCCTCGTGTGGTGGATTTGAAATTCCTGTCATTTTGGTGGCATCCGCGTTTCGGAACTTCAAACCACGTCTTTCAGTGATTTGGCAGAAATACGTGGATGCCCGGGTCAAGCCCGGGCATGACGTTTATGGGGTGTTTCGCGCACAGCGCTGAATCGTTACCGGTGCGCCAAAATCTAAATCGGGCAGCCCCGGACTCTCCCTTCGCCATGCGCGCCCCCGGGACTTCTCCCTTCGTCATGCCCGGGCTTGACCCGGGCATCCACACGAGCGCCGCAAATCGCGCAACGATGGTGCTGGAACGAAAACGCCCGCCGCGGTCGGTTCCGGGCGGGCGCAACAATCGAATATGGAGCAAGCTATATACTTGAGTTGCACCTCGGTCAAGGAGAAATTTTCAGCTCGAAAACATTTCCTGCAATATGCCCGGACCTAGGACGCCTTTGTCCACATCACGCAAAATTGCGACGCGGAACCGGCGGCTCCATTGCCGCGCAGGCCGAAGCTCGTCAAAATCGCGGCACATCACGGGATGGCGGGGGATTTTTGCCAAGGAGATCCCTCATGAAAATCGGAATTATCGGTGCTGGAAACGTCGGAACGGCAATCGGCAAACTTCTCACGGCGAAAGGGCATCGCGTATTCGTGAGCTTCGCCAAGACGCCGGATGCGCTCGCCAAGGCGACGGCCGCGATTGGCGGCACGGCACAGGGTGGAAGCGTTGCCGACGCGGTCGCCTTTGGCGATGCCGTGGTGCTCGCGACCCCATACGAAGCCACACCGGCGGCACTCAAGCAAGCCGGTGCTGTGAAGGGGTCCAAAATCCTATGGGATTGCACGAACGCCCTTAAGCCGGATTACAGCGGCCTTGCCATCGGCTTCAACGCCTCGGCGGCCGAGGAGGTGCAAAAGCTCGCACCCTGGGCGCGTGTCGTGAAAGCCATTCCGCCTTCTGCCGAACTGATGCACTCGGCGCAACGCCTGCTCAATGGAAACAAGGTAACCGTATTTCTTTGCAGCGACGATGCGGAGGCGAAGAAAACGGTTGAATCCTTGGTCAAAGATATCGATGCCGACCCCGTCGACGCTGGCCCGCTCCAAAGTGCGCGCTATGCCGAGCCCGCCGGCTACATGATCGTGAAGCTCTACATGATGGGCATGGGCGGACGAATCGGCATCGGCTTGCTGAGGGAAGCTTCGAGGTAGGCAATCCGCGCCGACGCGTTCGACGCGTGGAACGGGGTCGAGCAAGGAGACGGAGCAATCGCACAGCCCGGGACTTCTCCGATCGTTATGCCCGCATCGAAGCCGTGGATGCCCGGGTCAAGCCCGGGCATGACGGTTATGGGGCGTTTTGCGCAGGGTGCCGAATCGTTGCCAGTGCAACAAGATCCAAATCGCACAGCCCAGGCCTCCACCATTCGTCATGCCCGGGCTTGACCCGGGCATCCACGTACTTCTACCCAATCGCGGAAAGGACGTAGATGGCCGGGCGACACCCCCTACCCCCGATAAATCGCAATCTCGCGTCTGCGCGTCCGAAAACCGTAATGCACGGCGAGGTCGTCGAGCGCTTCGCGCAGGCGCTCGGCACCATAGCCCTTGCGCCAGCGCATTGCGGCCTCGACCGCACCGAGCGTAATTCCCACGCAACAGACGTTCACCACCACCGACGACCCGATGAGGCCCATCGCACGGAGAGAGCCGTTGACCGCCCGCACCCCATCGAGCTGGCGATCCGTCATGCCGAGCGGCTGGCCCCCATCGACACGCACGCGGCTCGGGTCGAGTGTCGTCTGCTTGCCGAGCTGAAACAATTCCCAATGCGCCCTCAGCTTCATCGCCGCGGCATGCTGGTCCAGGGTCACGATCCCCCGGTGAAAATACCACTCGATGGGACATTCCTTGCGATTGAGCGCCACCGCGGCTTGGCTCTTCCTCGCCTCCGAGGCATTGCGTCCCTCCCTGGCGTGCTGATCGGCAAAGCCTACGTCGCGGAAGACGTAGACCGTGTCGGGCCGCATATCGCGATCGCCGTAAGTGTCGGTATCGGGCATCGACGTTGCGCGGTTTGTCATTTTTCCCTCTTGATCCGCTTGCCGAATTTCACGCTCGCCCAATTCACCACACCTTGCCGGACGAATTCGTTCTGAACTTCCTCGGGCGAGAAAACGAGGAGCCCCCGTTCGATCCAGCATTTCGTTCGCAAGGATTCAAAATCCTCCTTCGAGAGAGTCGGGGGTGCGAATCTCCCAAGCGACGAAACGACGGAGCCCCTGCTCATCGCACCTCCCCATAAGCACAGGTTTTGTTTCGCTCTCGCAGATCCGCGATTGCGCGGACCTTGAGCCTGGTTAACTCGTACATGGGTGCGACCTCCTTGGAGCCAGTGCGTACCTCGACAAAGCGTTTCGCGCGTTTCGTCGAAACGATTATTGCCATATTGGAAATTATCGGGCAACCGAAAAAATTTCTAATTGCGAAATTAGTTATATGGGCTTAGATAGTCCTGGTTAATGAGGGCGAATGGCACGCCACTCGGTCGACATCAAGGGGTTCAAGGCCCTGCTCAAGGCGAAGCGCGTAACCCAGAAGCGGTTCTCGCAAGGCATCGGCATGTCCGAGTCCGCCCTGACCAAGTCGCTCAAGGGCATGCGGGCCTTGAAAGTCGAGGAAGGGGCGACGATCGCCCGGAGTCTCGGCCGCCCTCTTGCCGAGATTTTCAGCATGTTCGGACAAGACGTCTATGAGACGTGGCCGCGTTCGATTCCCGTATTGGGTTTTGTCGGCGCAAGCGAGGAAGTCATCCTTTACGATGAATTTTCGGATCTAATCGGCATAGACGAGCTGATGCTGCCGTTCACCGGGTACAGCGGCGTCGTCTTGCGCGTCAAAGGGGATTCCATGTCCCCTCGTTATTTGGACGGCGACGTCATTGCTTATTCGGAGCGCTTGGCCCCGGAGCAATGCACCGGCCAGGAGGTTGTCGCAAAGGGCGTCGACGGACGGCTCGTGCTGAAATGGCTTCAGCGTTCGGCCGGCGCCCTGATGCTTGTTTCCCATAATCCGCAGGTGCCGCCGATCGTCGGGGTCGAACTCGAGTGGGTTGCGCGAATCGATTTTCACATTCCGCGCCGATGATCGGAGATCTGCGCCAGGCATCGGTCCCAACGATGATGAAAATAATTTCTGAATTCGCAATCTTTTTATTGCGAAACCAGAAACCGCATGCCAGCTTTGGTCTTGAGGCCGGCCCGGGCGGGCTGGATGGAAGATCGACTTGAGCAAGCGAGAGCGAGGAAACATGCGTGTTGAAAATACGAGCATGCTCGAACGTCTCTTTGCGGGCGGTGCGATTCGCGAGATGCCGCGCCGATCGCGATGGCAATGGCGACGGCGATGGCGGCGCACCGCCAAATTCATATTCGCCGACCTCGGCAATGTCGTTCTGTTTCTTGGTACGGGCCGGGCCGGTCGAGGTGGGGTTCGTGACTGACGCGGCGGCACTCCGCGAACGCGTGTGCGCGTTCTGCGCGGACAGTGCGAACCGCAACCGTCGCATCGCGCGCGATTTCCTTCATACCGGCCATTCATGGGCCGTCGAGTTCGCCCTGGTCCTGAAAGATCACGCCGCCGAACTCGACGTGATCATGAAGAACCTCATCGAACAACAGCGCTAGTGTGGTGGATTTGAAGTTCCTAATATTTTGGTGGCATCCGCGTGAGGGAATTTCAAACCACGTCTTTCAGCGAATGGGCAGAAGTAAATGGATGCCCGGGTCAAGCCCGGGCATGACGTCAATGGGGTGTTTTGCGCACAGCGCTGAAACGTTACCGGTGCGCCAAAATCTAAATCGGACAGCCCGGACTCTCCCTTCGCCATGCGTGCCCCCGGGACTTCTCCCTTCGTCATGCCCGGGCTTGACCCGGGCATCCACACGAACGGGGAAGTCCGGAATCATTTATCGGACACAATGCGCTACTG
>DASPOR010000232.1 GCA_035625915.1 Alphaproteobacteria bacterium
GCGTCAGTTGCGCGGGGGTACAACCCTTCTCGCGGGCAATTATCTCGACGCCGGACACCAACCCGCGATTGTGCTCGAAATTTTCGGCCGAGAAGCGCGGATGTTGGCCTCGGCGGTCGCCCTGGATATCCGCAAGTGCGCGTATGCTCCCCGTCAGAAATCCTCGACCGAGAGGGGAATATGCTACGAAAGCGATCCCAAGCTGTCGCGTAGTCACCAGGGTTTCCTCAGCTTCCTGGCGGTAGAGGAGCGAATACTCGGTCTGCACAGCCGAGATTGGATGAACCTTGTGCGCGCGCCGGATGGTATCGGGGTGTGCCTCGGATAGCCCGAGATGACGTACCTTCCCCGCTTCGACCAGCAGCGCCATGGCGCCGACCGTGTCTTCGATCGGGACGGAGGGATCGACGCGGTGCTGATAATAGAGGTCGATCGTTTCGACGCCGAGACGCTTCAGACTTGCATCACATGCAATCGCGACATAATCAGGACGGCCGTTCACGTCGTTGCCCCCACCTTGGCCTCTGACTTGCCCGAATTTCGTTGCGAGCTTCACCTGTTGGCGACGCCCCTTGATGGCCCGACCGACAAGCTCTTCGTTATGGCCCCAACCATACATATCCGACGTGTCGAGGAAGTCGATGCCCCGGTCGATCGCGTGCGCGATGACGTCGATCCCATTTTGGTCGTCGCTTTGCCCATAAACCCCCGACATGGACATGCAGCCGAGCCCGATTGCGGACACGCTCAGCCCGCTGGCCCCGAGGGTGCGATGCTCGAGCGTTTTCTTGATTGTCATCCAACCCCTCACTCGTTCTTGGCATCGGGAATAAGATGCCGAATCATGCCATCCACCTCAAATCGCGGTCAAATCGCGAATAGCCCACAACAATCTTCCTTCGTCCGCTTACGTACCAACGCGGAACGCGCTCGCTAAGCCGCGCAGTGTTGCTATTGCGCTCAAGGCCGTAATGCGGCCCGTGCGCGGATTCTCCTCCGAGGGCACATTCTCGATCGTCATGGCGAAGCTCGCACTGTCCGCCTCGACCTCTATCCGGTGAATGTTGCGCGCCAGGGTCGGGTCCGCCCAGACCTCGAGCATCGTTCTGTCCGGGCCGATGCCGGCAAGGCTGAGCGCCGCCGCCACGTTGACATTTGCTGGAAACCCGCGAGCGCCTTCCCGCGCGGTGCCCTCGAATACCTTCATCGGGCCATTGAGGTCGTCTAGGGAAATGCCCTTTGCGATGAGATAGGGTGCGCCTGCAAGACCCTTGGGCGGCTTGCGTGTCACCATTTTGACGGAATGGATCGTGCCTTCGGCCGCTGCCCGCACCGCATCGAGCCCAATGAGCGCACCCGTCGGAACAAGAATCCGCCCGCCACGCTCTCGTGCGAGCTCGACAAGCTCTGGATGTTCGAGCAATGCGCCGACGGACAGCGGCATGAGGATGCGACCTGCCTCCAAGGTCGGGAGGGCCACATCAAGAAAGACGGGGGCGGGAGCGCATTCCACGACCACGTCAGCCTGCGCTGCAAGCTCGGCGAGAGCCACGACGGGAACCGGCTCGCGAAATTCGCGTAGTCGGCGTTCCGCCTTCGCGCGATCACGAGCCGACACGGCGGAAAGGCGCAGGCCGTCGATACCCTTGTCGAGGCTGCGCGCCACCGCACCGCCGATGGCGCCAAACCCCGCAATCGCGACTTGCAGTTTGTCGCGAGGCGAGTTGCCCTTTGCGCTCGTTTGTTCACGAACCATCATTGCCGTAGCGTTGCGAAAAGTCGAGAGCACCCTCGTGTGGTGGATTTGAAGTTTCTGTCATTTTTGTGGCATCCGCGATTGGGAACTTCAAATCCGAATACCACACTCGATGCAACATAATCCTCGTGTGGGTTTGAATCCGAAATTCGCTCTTGGTCCCGCACCCAGAGTGGCGAATTTCGGATTCGCCACACTAGACGATATAAGCAGCGTTTCCCACTGAAAGGGAGGCCGGTCGCTCAGCCGGCCAGCAGTCGTTCTGCCTCGGCCAGATCCTCCGGCCGGTTCGTGTTGAAGAACGGATCGACGCGTGTCGATTGGAACTCGACCTCGGCAAGATTGAAACGCGCTGTCCACGCATCGACTTTGCGAATCCCCTCGGAGAGAATTGCGCGTCGTAGATCGTCGAGAAGGCGAACGGGCCAAATGCCGAATACCGGGTGACTTTGCCCGCCGCTTACCGCACACGCCATGTCCGCACCGCCGTCCGCAACCGCCCTGTGGAGCTGCCGGACGAGGTCAACCGGCAGGAACGGCGCATCACACGCAAAGCTCGCAATCCAAGCGGCATTCCGCACTCGCTCCCGCGCCCAAACCATCCCCGTTAGCACGCCGGCAAGCGGACCCGCATATCCCTCGACGACATCGGCGACGACGGGCAAGCCACAATCCGCAAACCGCGATGGATCGCCGTTTGCATTTAGCATGAGCGAGGTAACTTGGGGTCTCGCGCGGGCGATTACGCGGGCGAGGATCGTCTCCCCGCGAAGAAGCCGGAGGCACTTGTCACCGCCGCCCATCCGGCGAGACAACCCGCCTGCAAGGAGCACGCCCGCAATCTCAGTCATTGTCCGCAAGGCTCGACTTGCGCTGAATAGCCCTCGCTTCTTCGCCAATGGCGGTCCAGTCCGCGTCATAGACGATACGCGATTCGCCCGCAAGCGCTACGAAGCGCTTGCCCTTCGCGCGACCGATCAAAGTGAGATTCGCTCTCTTCGCGAGATCGACCCCCCAGGCCGTGAATCCCGACCGTGAGATGAGGATCGGAATGCGCATCTGCACGCATTTGATTACCATTTCGCTCGTGAGACGCCCGGTCGTGTAGAAAATCTTGCCCTCCGGAGAAACGCCATTCATGAACATATAGCCTGCGATCTTGTCGATCGCGTTGTGGCGGCCGACGTCCTCCATGTAAATGAGCGGTCTGTCCTCCTCGCAGAGGACACAGCCGTGGATGGCGCCGGCAGCAAGATAGAGGCTCGGACGCGTGTTGATCTTCCTCGAAAGGGCGTAGAGCCACGAGGTCCGGATCACCGCATTCTCGGGCAGGACGATCTCATCGAATTTCTCCATGAGATCGCCGAAGACAGTGCCCTGCGCACAGCCGGAGGTTTTGATCTTCCTCTTGAGCTTTTCTTCGTAGTTTGTCTTGCGCTTCGTCCGCACCACGACAAGATCGAGTTCATCGTCTCGGTCAATCGCGGTGATTTCGTCGTCGGCGCGCAGCATGTTCTGATTGAGGAGATAGCCTACGGCAAGAAAATCCGGATGGTCGCCGATCGTCATCATGGTGACGATTTCCTGCCCGTTGAGGAAGAGGCTCAACGGCCGCTCGACGACGACGGCCGTTTCGATAGCCTTGCCATCCTGATCGACGCCGAGGACGCGATTTGTGAGACGGGGGTCGGCCGGATCGGGAGCCACTGCAAATTCCGCCAAAGACCCTTGTGTCGCTTTCCGGGGCTTCACTTTGCGCACGACCAAACCATCCGCCATGGGGTCTCTCCACTACCGGCCCACGTCCACAATATGTGCCTCGGGCGCCAGCCTGCAAGCAGCCTCGGCTCGAATGTCAGGTCGGGTAATCGCGGCATCGCGTGCGATCGATCCCGGCGGCTTTGACAGGAATAGCGCAGCGGCTTAAATAAGCGGAGTACCAAAGGCCCCGGCGGGGTCATTAAAATATGGCTGTCATGGACACAAATCCGCTTGTAGACCCGTTCGAGCGTCAAATCACCTACCTTCGGGTGTCGGTGACGGATCGCTGCGATTTTCGCTGTGTTTATTGCATGGCGGAAGACATGACCTTCTTGCCGAAGTCGGAAATCCTGTCCCTTGAGGAGTTGGAGCGTGTGTGTTCCGCCTTCGTGCGCCTTGGCGTGCGCAAGCTGAGGCTCACGGGTGGAGAGCCGCTCGTGCGGCGCGACATCATGACGCTATTCCGGCGGCTCGGCCGCCTGATCGAAACGGACAACCTCGCCGAGCTGACCGTCACCACCAACGGTAGCCAGCTCGCGAAATACGCGAGCGAGCTTCTTGCTTCTGGCGTTCGTCGCGTGAACGTCTCGCTCGACACGCTCGACGCCGCAAAATTCACCGCAATAACGCGTTGGGGCAAGCTCGATCGGGTCATAGAGGGTATTACCGCGGCCAAGGTGGCCGGCCTCCAAGTCAAAATCAACACCGTGGCGCTGAAGGGGGTGAATGACGACGAGGCCTTAAAACTGGTCACCTGGGCGCACGGCGAAGGCCACGACATCACTTTCATCGAGGTCATGCCGATGGGCGATATCGGCGGAGAGGCGCGGCTCGACCAATTTCTCCCAATGTCGATGCTCCGTGCAAAGCTCGCCGAGCGACTGACGCTCGTGGCGAGCGGACATCGCACTGGCGGCCCTGCGCGCTACTTCGACGTAAAGGAGACCGGCGGGCGCATTGGCTTCATTACGCCGATGACCCATAATTTTTGTGAGTCCTGCAACCGGGTGCGCCTGACGTGCACAGGGACGCTATTCATGTGCCTCGGGCAGGAGGACGCGGCCGACCTTCGCACGCCCCTTCGAGCGAGCGACGACGACGCCTTGCTCGTCGCTGCAATCCGGGAGGCGATCGCACGCAAGCCGAAGGGCCACGACTTCCTGATCGATCGGCGCCATGGGCTGGCGTCGGTGTCGCGACATATGAGCGTCACCGGCGGCTGACGCGAAGATTACCTCTCGTTTTGCTTGACGATGCAGGTTGCATTCGCACCCTGCTGGATGACGACGTCAAGCCCCATCGATTTGGGATCGAGGCTCCAGGTTTTGGCCTGCCACTGTCCATCTTTGAAGGTCGGTTTGGCGGCAAGATCTTCGTTCACAACGAGATCGCGGTCGAGAAAGCATTTCATCGTATAAGGCGCCCGAGCAAACACCGGGAACTCTGTCGGTCGATCGAGCACACTCGCGGCGGCCGCGGGTTGCCCCATCGCCCAGAGACATGCGCCAAACAAGCCGGCGCCCATCGATTGCAGTCGCCGGATCCAGCAGCCCATCCTAGGGGGTCCTCCATCTGGCCGGGCACCTTCGGCTCAGCCCACGGCCCGGGAATATGTTTAGAATGCTGCGGTTAATGAAGCGTTAGTGCAAACCTCGGGATAACTTGTTGATATCGAATATATTTCGTCAGCTCTTTTCGGCTAAGGATTAGGAACTGTCCCGAGGTAAGACGGACCCGGCGCAGTCGTCGGTTTGTAGGAGTGCAAACTCATGGACTATAGAGGCGATAATCCTCCCCGGAAGGGCGGGTGCCAATGCGGTTCGGTACGTTACGAACTGGGGTCGCCGCCGCACAAGGTCTATGTCTGCCACTGCGCCGAGTGTCGCAAGCAATCGGCGTCGGCGTTTGGCATATCCGTGATCGTCAGTCGCAAAGATTTTACATTGACGCGCGGGATGCCGAAACGCTGGTCGCGTCCAACCGACAGCGGCCGCATTCTCGATTGCTTTTTCTGCCCCGATTGCGGTTCGCGCGTTTGGCATGGTGATTTGGACCGTGATGGATCGATTAGCGTCAAAGGCGGTTCACTGGACGATCCCGTTGATTTGAGTGGGGCGATTCACATCTGGATAACCAGAAGGCTGAAAGGAGTCGTGATTCCCGATGGGGCTGAGTGTTATTCGCACGAGCCGCCACCCGACTGAAAACCCCGGGCAGTGCTGCGAAGTTTTCGCCGGTCTTCTCATGATCGGACGCGAGCAACCTCGATCCTTGGAGAAAGTCAATGGAATGCGAAGTTGGTCCACAGACGAAAGGAAGTGAGCGCGTCTGGTATCAAAGCTTCGTTGATCCCGTCGACCAATCGCCCTACATCGCGCGCTTGCAGAGCACGCTCGACGCGATCGCCAGCGAAAGCATCAAATTCGAGGTTCATGGCCTCTCCCCGCCTGACTCACATTTTCACCCCTTGACGGAGTTTCGGTGCGCTGCCCAAACGATACGCCTGGCGATCGAAGCTGAGAGATTGGGCTATAGCGCTTTCGTAATAGGACACTTCCAAGAACCTGGATTACGCGAGTGCCGAGGCTCTGTGGATATCCCCGTGATCGGCCTTGGCGAAGCGGCGCTACTTTCAGCATGCACAATGGGTCGGAAAATCGCATTGGTGACGATCGATCCCGCGTTTATTGACTGGCACGAACGGCAGATCGCTGAACTTGGTCTGTTCAGCCGGATAGTCGGCGTGCGCGCGATTCGCACGGGTCTCGATGACTTCATGCAGGCTTTTACAGATCGTGCGGCCTACGCGAGGGTGCGGGAGAACTTTATCGAGCAGGTACGCCCGCTGGTTACGGCCGGCGCCGATGTGATTGTACCCGCGGGTGGTCTTCCAATGCTGCTGTTCTGCCATGAGCGCCCTTTCACGATCGATGGAAGCCTCGTATTGAGCGGCATTCCCGTCGTCGCGAAAGCCGCCGAAACAGCACTGGCGCTCCATCGATTGATGGGCGCCGTCGTGAGCCGGCGAGGCGCCTTTGCGAAAGCCTCGCCCGAAGCCATAGAAGAGTTCATGAGCAGGCACTGGTGAAAGGATGTCACGGCGATTTTGTTCCGACCGTCGTTCCCAGACGCGCAGGGACGTCGCCGGCTCAAGCGTCGACAAGACCTGACGCGAGAACCATTGGCCGGTGCCATGCAATCGCAAGCGCTATTTCAGTACGATCTGGTGTGCGAGTTCCCTTCCATCCGACCAGATGATCTCTTTGAACCCGAGGAGCTTGCACAGGTCAAAGAAATTGAAAAGATCGTCGACCGCGTTGTCGCGGAAGAAGGGCGTCGTGCGGGCTACCGCCGTCAGTGTGGCGAAAAATGCGCGCGCGCGGTAAAGCGTGTTGTAGCTGCCGTCAAGGAGGGAGACGACGATCAGCCGCTCGGCATTGTCGCCCTTGGCAAAAATCGCAACGCTCGGTGGGTAGGGATTAGCCAACATCTGCTGGGTCAGTCCGATGACGAATCCGATCCGGCGGTCGCGATCCGAATCCGAAAGGATTGTCGCCTGCGAAACGTAAACCTCACGTGTCTGGGGCTGAGGGTAATAATAGTTCGGCTGGCGCTCGGTCGCACCTTGACCCGGGGCCTGGTCGGAGCTTGACGAACTGGTGTCGTTGGCAGCCGGGGACTGTGCCGCCGCCATGGGTGCCGTCCAATTGGCGGCGAGCGCTAGCAACAACCCACAAACCCACGCGGTGAGAGCCTTCGTCATGGTCCCTCCCCCCAAGTTTCGCTTCGTTCTCGACCATGACTGGCCTCGGCGGGCTTGGCAAGTACGCAGCCGCACAATCGGGCCTAGCTACCCGCTTCTCCCCCTGGTGGATGGCGTGTCACCCTTTGTGGGTTATACTCCGGTCAATTTCCCCTCGCGGAGCAAGGATGTCGCCCTCACCCAAGCTCGCCTTTCTCGCCTCCGATACCGACAAAGCGCAGGAAGCGTTGGCCGAACTCACCACGCGTTATGCGTCGGTGCCGGTCGAAGCGGCGGACGTCATCGTCGCCCTCGGCGGTGACGGCTTCATGCTCGAATCGCTACATCGCTACATGTCGCTCGGGCGCCCAATTTTCGGGTTGCAGCGCGGGTCGGTCGGTTTTCTTATGAACGAGTATCATGAAAACGACCTGCCGGGCCGCGTCGCCCAGGCGCAAGGCTTCAGGCTGCATCCGCTCCGCATGAACACGCGTACGCTGTTGGGCGATTGTCGCGAAGCGCTCGCAATCAATGAAGTCTCGCTTCTGCGCGAGACGCGTCAGGCTGCAAAGATCCGAATTTCGGTCGATGAGGTCGTGCGCCTCGAAAGCCTGGTCTGCGACGGAATCCTCGTGTCGACCCCCGCGGGAAGTACCGCCTACAACCTTTCCGCCCACGGCCCGATCATTCCGTTGGGGTCTCCCATTTTGGCCATGACCCCCATCTGTGCATTTCGGCCGCGACGCTGGCGGGGAGCGCTACTGCCCAATTCTGCCAAGGTCCGCTTTGAAGTGATCGAGGCCGAGAAGCGGCCCGTGAGTGCGGTGGCCGACTATACCGAGGTGCGCGACGTCGTGGAGGTCGAGATTGTCGAAGATAACAAAGTGAGCTTGACACTCCTCTTCGATCCCGAGCACAACCTCGAGGAACGCATCCTCATGGAGCAGTTCGCACCCTGAATCTCGCGACCTGGCTTTCGTCGACAGATTCCTGAGACGAGGGAGCAACACCGACGTGGTTATGACAGACTTCAAGCCTAAGACTCGCGAGTGGATCGAGCGGCTGATCGCCTTTCCGACAGTCAGCCGCGACTCGAACCTCGCACTTATCGAATGCGTCCGGGACTATCTCAAGGAACTGGGGATCGAATCTCAGCTTGTTCACGATGAAAGCGGAATGAAGGCCAATCTCTATGCCACGATCGGCCCCAAGAACGAGCGTGGCATCATGCTTTCCGGCCATACCGACGTGGTGCCAATCGACGGTCAGGATTGGGCGAGCGATCCTTTCAAAGTCAGCGAGCGGGACGGAAAGCTTTTCGGTCGCGGCGTTGCCGACATGAAAAGTTTCGTTGCCGTGGTGCTGGCGTCGCTCCCGCTTTTCCTGAAGCGTAAATTGGCGACGCCGATTCATTTGGCCCTTTCATACGACGAGGAAGTCGGCTGCCTTGGCGTGCGGCGGCTCATCGCTCGGTTCGATGAGATGCCCGTGCGTCCCGCAATATGCATTGTGGGCGAGCCGTCGAGCATGCAGGTCGCGCGCGGCCACAAGGGAAAACTCAGTTACCGCTGCCACGTGCACGGGCTTGAATCGCATTCGGCACTCACCCATCGCGGCGTGAATGCGGTCGAGAACGCCGCCGAAATCATCGGACACCTCCGTCGCCTCGGACGCCTTATCCGCCAAAACGGCCCTTTCGATTCGAACTTCGAGCCGCCCTATACCACCGTTCACACCGGTGTCATCCATGGCGGCACGCAGCTCAATATCGTTCCGCGCGATTGCCGCTTCGATTTCGAGATTCGTCCTCTGCCGTCCCAGGACCCAGTGCCGGTGTTCGAGGAAGTCAAAGCATTCGTCGAACGAGAACTTCTTCCCGAAATGAAGGCAGTAAGCACGCGGTCAGGAATCGAGTGGCAGCGGCTTACGGAGTTTCCGGGACTTAATACCGACGAGGAAGCCGAGGTAACGCGCTTGGTCAAGCAGTTGACCGGCGCCAACACGACCACGGTGGTTGCCTTTGGCACAGAGGGCGGCTTGTTCTCAAAAGCGGGCATTCCAACGATCATTTGCGGACCTGGCTCGATAGAGCAGGCGCACAAACCCGACGAATGGGTCGCCTTGGACCAGATCGCCCGCTGCGAGATATTTCTTACACGCTTGGCCGATCGAGTTTCGGCGAACCGATAGCCTCCAATGGTCGACAATGAAAACGCCGCGATCCTGACGCCACCCGACATAGGCCGCTGGCGCGTCGGCAATACGGGCGTGGACTATGTTCACCGTTTGAGCGGCGGCAAGCCCGGCCCGAGCATTCTCGTAACCGCGCTCATGCATGGCAATGAGGCCTGCGGCGCGGTGGCACTCGACCGGCTTCTCGGAACATCAGTCAGACCGACGCGGGGAACCCTCACGCTCGCGTTTCTCAACGTTCAAGCCTTTGCAAGAATCGATCCCCGGAAGCCCGAGCAGGGACGTTTTGTCGACGAGGACATGAATCGGGTGTGGTCGTTCGACAAGATCGAGGGGCCGGGCAAGACTATCGAGCTCGATCGCGCGCGCGCCGTTCGGCCCATCGTCGATGCATCCGATCATCTCCTCGACCTTCACTCGATGACCGAGGGAGAGGTGCCGCTCGCACTTTCCGGCACCACTACGAAGGGAATCCGGCTCGCGCAACGCGTGCGATATCCAGCAACTGTCGTCGCCGACCCCGGGCACTCGAGCGGCGTGCGCTTGCGCGACTATGCGGATTTTGGTGATCCGGCCAGCGAAAAATCCGCGCTTCTCGTCGAGTGTGGTCAGCACTTTTCAGCAGGGAGTGCCGACGTCGCTTTTCAATGTGCGCTTCGCTTTTTAAATACCTTCGACATGCTCGATCCTACTTTCGCGGCAAGGCACCTGGACGATGATATTGTGAAGCCGCAGCGTTTCGTGGAAGTGACGCACGTCGTCACGATCGAGACCGACGCGTTCGAATTCAAGTGGCCGGTGCGCCCACTCGAGATCATTGCCAAAGCCGGAACGCTTTTGGCGCTGGACGGCACGCGCGAAGTCAGAACGCCCTACGATAATTGCGTGCCGATCATGCCCGCCAAGAAAATCAAACGTGGCCTGACCGCGGTGCGCCTCGGCCGCTATTTCGCTCAGGGAGTGCTGAATACATGATACCGCACCGGGCAGCCGGCCGCGGTCTGCCTCGCACGCCGGATGCCGGCATGGCCAAAGTGATCAGGACACCGCTAACTCCCCGGAGGATGGCGCAACTCCGGGCCGACGATAGGACCAGAGCGATATCGGTTCTTGGCGGCCACGAAGTTTGCGCGGCTTTTCCGGTGTAAAGCCGGCGAGCGCTGCGGTGGCCTGTTCCGGCGCTTGCCGTAATGCCGCGTCGACCAGGTCGCGGCTTACCACGATGTCTGTGGTCAGCACGCGCGTCAGGCGCTCGAGGCGGCTCGCCACATTCACGGTGTCGCCGATGACCGCGTATTCGAGCCGTCGCTCGTCGCCGATGTCGCCCAGTACGGCAGGCCCGTAATGCACCCCGATGCCGACGCGGATCGGACCGGTACCCCGGGCAAGCCGCTTTTCGCTCCATCGGTCGAGTTCGTCGGCCATAGCGCGTGCGCATATCAGCGCATTGACCGCATCCTGATGACCGATATTTGGGACCCCGAAAGTCGCCATCACCGCGTCGCCTATGTATTTGTCGAGCGTGCCGTCGTTCTCGAAGACGACCCCAGCCATGCGTCGATGAAAGCTTCTGAGGAGTTCAATCACGCGTTCCGGAGGCAGGCGCTCCGAAAGGCGCGTGAAACCCACGATATCCGCGAAAAGTACCGCGACTGGCTGCGTTCGCACGCCGCTCAACGGCGATTCCATGTCTTGCAGCTGGTCGATGAGCTGGGGGGAGAAATAGCGCGCCAGGTTCGCACGGTTTCGCTCGGCCCGCATTTGGCCCTCGACGAGTCGGCGCGTTCGCCACGACATCACGGAAAGGAGGCCGCCAACCAGGAGAAGGATGAACAGGTCCGTCATGAGGCTCGCCCGATCGACAAAATTGGGGTTGAGCAAGACCTCCAGGAATCGGCGTGGGTCTTCCCGCGCAATCATGGTGAGATCGGGCACGCTGAAGGCGCCGGGCTGCAGCAATATCCAGCCAACCGCAGCACCCCAGACGAGTGCAGTTGCAACAGCGCTCCAAAACGTTCGCCAAGGTGCCAGGAAAAAAGCACCGAGTGCGACCGGGACAAAGAGATACGCAAAACTTCCGAAGCGCAGTACAACGGGATCGGGCAGCGATGTCGCATTCCAGGGCATGATCGGCAGGAGATTGTCGATCAAGATGAGCGCGTCGATCATCGGGTAGAAGACGCTGAACCACGGGGTTTGCGGGCGGTTTGCACTCAAGGCGTAGTAAATCCAACCAAGGGCGGCAAAGAGCGCGCAGCTGATCAGGTTCTCCGCCAGATTCGGCTGACGCGCATAGAAAATGAGCCAAATCGCGGTCAGGGCGACTGCCGCGGTCCTCAGCCATGCAAGGAGGCGAAAGTTCGCGACTACTTCCTTGCGAAACACGACGCGAAGGCGCTCACTCTGTCGCTCGGAGAGACGCCGCGAGCGCGTCTCATGCCCGACTGTATTCATTGACTGTTCCCAATTTCGATGAAGTTTGTCGTTCGACCGCGGGAGGCTTCAGACACATTTGACCGTGAGGCCGCCGTCGACCACGAGCTCCGTACCCGTGACGTATTTAGCTTCGTCGGATGCGAGAAAAAGTGCCGCATAGGCAACGTCCCACGCGTCACCCATGTGGCCCATCGGACATTGCGCATCGCGCTTGGCGACCATATCGTCGCCTGTTTTTCCATAGGCGTCGACCAAAGAAGAATGGATCATCGGCGTGTTCATAAGTCCAGGCAAGATCGAGTTGGCGCGGATGCCTTTGTGGGCGTATTGAAGCGCTATTACCCGCGTGAAATGAATTGCCGCCGCTTTCGATGCGGCATACGAGACGTAGGGCACCCCAGCCCACCTGATCCCGGAAATCGATGCAATGTTAACGATCGCCCCGCTTCCTTGGCGCTCCATGTGGGGCAAAACGTGCTTGCAGGTAAGAAACATGCTCTTGAGATTGACCTCGTTCACGCGGTCCCAGCTTGCCTCGCTCGTCTCAACCGGCCCGCCGACCTCGACGATGCCGACATTGTTGTGAAGGACGTCGATTCTGCCGAACACCTTCACGCACGCATCCACCATGGCAGCCACGTGCGCAGCCTTGGAGACGTCGCCCACATGGACCTCGCATACCCCACCCTCCTCGTGAACGACACGCCGCGTCTCTTCGACCGCCAGAGGGTTGATGTCGCAGGCAAATACCCTCGCCCCCTCTCGCGCGAAGAGAACCGCGGTCGCTTTACCGTTACCCCAGCCGGGACCAACCGAACCCGCACCCGTCACCAGGGCCACCTTGCTCTTCAATCGTTCACCCATGATTGCATTTCCCTCGCGGCCGGTACGCGACCGCCGCCCTCATTTTGGCGCATTAGGATCGCTCCGCCTTGAGCCGCTCGCGTAGCTCGGTCTTGAGTACCTTGCCGTAGCTGTTCTTTGGAAGTCCTTCTACAAAGCGGAATTCCTTGGGCCGCTTGAATCGCGCGATATGGTCGAGGCAGAGCCTTTCGAGCGCTTCCGGCGTCACGTGCGCATCCGGCTTTGCGACAACGAAGGCGACAACCTCCTCACCCCAATCCGGATGCGGCCGCCCGATCACTGAAACCTCGTGCACGGACTCATGCTTCAATAGAACCTCCTCGACCTCACGGGGGTAGATGTTCGTCCCGCCGCTGATTATGAGGTCCTTCGAGCGATCCTTGAGCGTCAGGAATCCCTCCTCGTCGAGGGCACCGATATCGCCGGTGTGAAGCCAGCCACTGCGCAAAGTCGAGGCCGTCGCCTCGGGGTTGCGCCAATATCCCTTCATCACCGCGTCGCCGCGCGCAAGCACCTCACCCGCCACGCCAGGAGGAAGCGGGCTGTCGGCCTCATCCGCAACCATGACGTCCATGCCAGTGAAGGGAAGGCCGGCCGAGGCGAGATGCGCGTCGTAGCGGGGAATATCCTTCGCACCGTGATGGCGGCGGGACAGGCACGTGATCGTCATCGGACTCTCGCCCTGACCATAGATTTGAATGAGTTTGTCGCCCAGGACACCCATCGCTTCCTTGAGATCCGCCACGTACATCGGCCCTCCGCCGTAGACGATTGTCTTGAGGTTGGCAAGATTCGCATCGGACAAGCCCCGATAATCGATGAGGCGACGCACCATCGTAGGCGCGTAGAACATCGTCACGCCTCGATGACGATCGAGCAGGCAACATATTTCGGACACATCGAAGCCGGCACTTTCGGGAACGACTTGACACGCTCCCTTCGCGACGAATGGCGCGATGTAGAGACCCGACCCGTGGGACATCGGCGCTGCATGAACGATGCATTCGCCATGCCCGATCGAATCGACGTCCGCGAGATAGCAAAGTGTAGCCATCGTCAGGTTGCGGTGGGTCAGCATGACGCCCTTGGGCTTGCCGGTCGTCCCGCTCGTATAGAAAAGCCACGCGATATCATCCGGCGCGCGCTCGGCGAGGGGGGCCGGTTCCGCGGTCAACAATCGATCGTACTCGGGCGACGGCACTTCGATGACATGCTCGAGGCTAGGGAGAGACTGGGTTGCCCGGCCTATTGCGGATCCCAAATCGCCGGTTGCGAAGAGGACCTGCGCGTCACTATTCCCGAGGATATACGCGATTTCACGGGGGTGGAGCTTGACGTTCACGGGCACCGCAACCATGCCGGCATGCCAAGCGGCGTAGAGCAGCTCGACATATGCGGGAACGTTTTTCATCGCGATCGCAATTCGCGAGTCGGGGGCAAGATTGAGACGATGCCGGAGCGCTCCCGCCAAGGTCGCGACGCGGTGGCCGAGCGTTCGATACTCGAAAACCACATGGGCGCCAAGTGCTACCGCGGGATCGCCGGGGGCTGCCCGGCTCGCGTCGATCAACATTTTCGCGATATTCATTCGTGCTTCCGATTCAAGCAGTGACCGGTCGATATTCGTCTTCTTCTTGATTCACATCATGACAATTCTATCGAATTCCATATATCGGTCACCATATCGAAGTATAGCGTAGAGTCGCGACGGTGGGGACCGGGGAATGATTTCGAAGCGGGCTTCAGCCTGCGCCTTTGCGACCGCAGCATTGGTTGCGAGCATGCCAATTGCCGGGGCGAACGCCGATTTTGCCAGCGGCAAGGCTGCATTCGAGCGGCGCGATTATGGACGCGCCTATCGGGAGCTCCTCTCCGATGCCCAGAACGGAAACGCGGAGGCCGAGTACATGATTGGCGAGATGACGGCCGATGGGCTCGGCACCGGGCGAAGCTACGAGCTGGCCGCGCGCTGGTATGCTCTCTCCGCCGCGAAGGGTTACATCCCCGCGAATGTCACACTCGGCATTCTCTACCTCTATGGTGCCGGTACTGAGGACGAAACCGGTGCGATCAGGGCCGATCCAACGCGCGCCGCGGGTTACCTCAAGGTTGCAGCCGATGCAGACGACAAGGAAGCCCAGTATCTTATGGGCCAGCTATATATGAGTGGGGACGGCGTGCCCCAAGACCTCGCCAAGGCCATGGACTATACGATCCGTGCAGCTCGGCGCGGCGTGGTGGGTGCCGAATACAATGCCGGTGTGCTGGCGGTGCGCGCCGGCGATACGAGCGAAAACCTGGTCGAGGCCTACAAATGGTTCTCTCTCGCGGCTCGGGAGCACTATCCCGGCGCCGAGCAGAACCGCCGGCATATTGCCACGTTCCTTTCCCCAACCGACCTCCAGAAGGCTGAGGCACTGGTGAACGAGTTCCACGTGAGCGATTGAGCCGATTGGAGGAATACTTCACCCGCCTGTCTATCGTTTTCCTTGCCACTTGCGGGGCCCGGCGCGGCGCGGTCTTATAGCCCGAGGGAAGGCCCCAAACACCACCGGCGGGAGGAACGATGCTCGGAACAATGATGCACTTTCCCCTGACATTGACGGCGGTGCTGGAACACGCCGGCAAACTTCACCAGGACGTGGAGATCGTCTCGCGGCTGCCCAACAAATCGCTCCATCGGCACCGCTATGGCGATTTCTTCCGGCGTGCAAAACAGCTTGCGGAAGCGCTCACCCAGGCAGGGCTAAATCGGGGTGACAGGGTCGCGACCCTCATGTGGAACAACTACGCGCACGTGGAGGCGTACTTCGGAATCCCCGCGGCGGGTGGGGTGTTCCACACGCTCAATCTTCGCCTTCATCCAGACGACATTGCCTATATCGCAAACCACGCGGGCGACCGATTTCTGATCGTCGACGACGTGCTCGTACCGCTTTACGAAAGAATCCGCGAAAAGGTGAAGTTCGAGCGCGTGTTCGTCGTTTCGCACTCGGGAACACCGGTGTCGGCTCCATACGAGGAATATGAGGGGTTCCTCAAAACGGCGACGGGCAAATTCGCCTTCCCCGAGATCGACGAGAACGAGGCGTGCGGCATGTGCTACACCTCGGGTACAACAGGCAAGCCGAAGGGGGTCGCCTACAGTCACCGCTCCATGGTGCTGCATTCCTTCTGCATCTCGCTTCCCGATGTGCTCAATTTGCACATGCGCCAAACCATGATGCCGGTCGTCCCGATGTTCCATGCAAATGCATGGGGCATTCCGTTCGCGGCAGTGCTCACCGGGACGAAGCTCGTCATGCCGGGTCCGCATCTCGACGCAGAGAGCCTCTGCGATCTCATCTCGCGCGAAAACGTGACTTGTGCGGGCGGCGTGCCGACCATATGGCTCGGGGTCCTGGATCTCCTGAAGCGCGAACGCGCGAAATATCCGACGGCCGCGGGGATGCGCTTGCTCATTGGCGGGTCCGCCTGCCCTGAGGCGATGCTGCGCGCATTCGACGAGCTGGGCATCTCCGTTTGCCACGCATGGGGCATGACCGAGATGTCACCCGTCGGCACGCTGGGCACGCTCAAGCCGCGCATGGATCAGAGTGACAAAGACACGCAGTACAAGTATCGAGCCAAGCAGGGCATGGCCCTGCCTTTCGTCGAAATGCGCGTCTTCGGCGATGAAGGCGAAATACCGTGGGACGGCAAGACGATGGGAGAACTTCAGGTGCGGGGCCCATGGGTCGCCGCCACCTATTACAACCCCGACGGCAAGGTGACGAGTTGGACCGATGATGGCTGGTTTCGCACTGGCGACGTCGTAAACATCGACCCCGAGGGTTACGTCAAGATCACCGACCGCACCAAGGACCTCATCAAGTCGGGGGGGGAG
>DASPOR010000233.1 GCA_035625915.1 Alphaproteobacteria bacterium
AGCCGGCGCGCAAATCGTGCAGAACCAGTTCCTTCTGACGGGGTCGGCCAGTTGGGACGTTGACCTTTGGGGCCGCATTCGGCGCACCATCGAAAGCGACGTCGCGAGTGCTCAGGCAAGCGCCGCGGATCTCGCTTCTGCGCGGCTGTCCGCCCAGGCGACGCTTGCGACAAATTATTACAATCTGCGATCCGCCGACGAATTGAAACACCTTCTCGACGACACCGTCGTCGCCTTCACGAAGTCCCTGCAGATCACCAAAGACAGGTTCGCGTCGGGTACCGCTGCCAGAACCGACATCCTTCAAGCCCAAGCCCTGCTCGAGTCGACCCAATCCCAGGCGATCAACGTCGGCGTGCAGCGCGCTCAGTTCGAGCACGCCATCGCGGTGCTGATCGGCAAGGCGCCATCCGATTTTTCGATAGAGCCCGTGCGGCTCACGACTGAGTTGCCCGTGATTCCCGCCGGCGTTCCTTCGACGCTCCTCGAGCGACGGCCGGATATCGCGGCGGCCGAACGTCAGGCCGCTGCAGCGAATGCGCTGGTCGGGGTCGCGATCGCCGCCTATTATCCGGATCTCACGCTCTCCGCTTCGGGCGGGTTCAGCAGCAACATGCTCAGCAATCTTCTTCAGGCGTCGAACAGCATATGGTCTTTTGGCGGGCAGTTGAGCGAAACGGTCTTCGACGCAGGCCTGCGCGGCGCCCAGGTGGATCAAGCGCGCGCAGTCTACGACCAGAACGTCGCGACCTACCGCCAGACGGTGCTTTCGGCATTCCAGCAGGTCGAGGACGAGCTCGCGGCAATTCGCATCCTTGCCCAGCAGGCTGAAGTCCAAGCGCTTGCCGTTCGCGACGCGGAGATTGCCGTGCAGCTCACGCTTGAGCAGTATAAGGCCGGCACCGTCGATTATACCGCCGTGATCACCGCCCAGACCAATGCACTGAGCGACGAGGAAACGGCCGTTGGAATATTGCAAAATCGTCTGGACGCGAGCGTCAGCCTCATTCAAGCACTTGGTGGCGGTTGGGATTCGGGGCAACTTCCCGACCCGGATCGGCTGGACGCCAGCATCGGCGCGAACGCCAATTCGACGCAAACGGCTGCAACGACCCAGCAGTAAGTAGCCTGTACCAAGCCGAGGCAGATATTCCAGCGCCCGGGTCGTCCGTATGTCTCCAACCCGATTGCGCATCCAATTTGATAGGATGTCCATCCGCGCCGCCACGCGCGCGGCACCTTCTGCAAAGGACAGTCCGCATGAGCACCAGCAAGACCCTTCGCGAAAAGTTCGACGACAATGGCCTTGCACGAATCATGGCTTCGCACAGCCCACTCTCCGCACGCCTTGCCGAAGAGGCGGGATTCGACGGTCTGTGGGCTTCCGGATTCGAGCTTGCGGCACTTTATGGGCTCGCCGACGTGAGTCTGGTCACCATGAGTCAGCATCTCGAGATGACGCGCGCCATCGCCGAGTGCACAAACCTTCCCGTCGTAGCGGACATCGACACCGGCTTTGGCAATGCGATCAACGTCATTCATACAGTCGCGCGCTACGAGCGTGCGGGTGCGGCCGGCGTCGTCATCGAGGACAAGAGCTTTCCCAAGGTCACAAGCCTCGTTGAGGGCGGGCGGCAGGAACTGATCCGAACAGAAGAGTTCCAGGGAAAAATCGCAGCTGCAGTCGCGACGCGTTTTAGCGTCGATTTTTTGATTATCGCGCGCACCGAAGCCTTGATAGCGAACCTTGGAACGGCCGAAGCGCTAAGGCGTGCTGCGGCCTACGAGGAAGCGGGGGCGGATATGATCCTCGTTCACTCCAAGCAAAAATCATCAGCGGAGATCGAAAGCTTCGCGCACGCATGGAACGGAAAACTGCCGATTGCGATTGTGCCGACGGCCTATCCCGAATTAACCGAGGCCCGCATCCGTGCCCTTGGAAAGATCAAGATGGTCATCTACGGCAATCATGCGATCCGGGCGTCCGTCGCGGCGATGAAAAGTGTTTTCACCAGAATCGTCGCGGATCGAGGCATTCATAATGCCGATCGGGAGATCGCGTCGGTTGAGGAGATTTTTCGACTCCAAGGAATGGACGGCATCCGCGAGGCCGAGCGGAGATTCCTGCGCTAAGCGATATTGTCTCGCATATTGCATTTGATGCGGGCCGAACGCGCCTGTGGCTCAGAAGAGTTCCGGCACGAATGTACGCCCTTCAAGACTTTCCTGATCGTCGTATTTCCCCTTCTTGGAGCGCTTGGGGAGCTTTACCTTGTCGCGCGGCACGTCCTCATAGGGAATGAGCTTCAGTAGCTGCGAAATGCAGTTCAATCGCGCCCTCTTCTTGTCATCGGAGCGCACGATGTACCAGGGCGCAATATCCGTGTCCGTCTGCTTCAACATCGCATCGCGTGCGCGCGAGTAATCGAACCAGCGCGTCCACGACTCGACGTCCATCGGACTCAATTTCCATTGCCGCAGCGGATCGTCGATGCGGGCCTCGAACCGCCGTGCTTGCTCCTCCTGGCCGACCTCGAGCCAAAACTTGATAAGCTTGATGCCGCCCCCCACGACGAAGCGCTCGAGCATCGGGCATAGCATGAGGAAGCGTTCGTATTCCTCCTCGGAGCAAAACCCCATGACATGCTCCACGCCGGCGCGGTTGTACCAGCTCCGATCGAAGATCACGAGCTCGCCGGCCGCGGGAAAGTGCGGCACATAGCGCTGCATGTACATTTGAGATTTTTCACGGTCCGAGGGTGCTGGCAGTGCTACGGATCGGAAGATGCGCGGACTCACCCGCTCCATGATGGCCTTGATGATGCCACCCTTGCCCGCGGCATCGCGCCCCTCGAACACGACCATGATGCGCAGACCCTTGTATTTCACCCAGTTCTGGAGCTTGCAAAGTTCGGTTTGCAGCTTGTGCAACTCCTTGTTGTACTCCTTGTTCTTCATCTTCGGCTTATTGCCGTGGCTTTCCTTCGCCTTGGCCGCCTTCTTCGTCTTGTTAGCCATGTCCTCGCCTCCCCATATCCCGGCTGAAATGTTAAGCGGTCTTGAGTTCTTTTGAAGTTTTCGCAGGGCGGCCGGCGTTCGCTTCGGAATCCCGCGAGGTCGCCGAGGAGTGCTGCAGCCGAAATCAATGACCGTCAGGTGCCGGCACCGTCAGAACGACGGTGCCAAGGCAGAAAATCCTACCTACCAGCAGAGGTACACCCCGATCTCGCCGATCATCCCGCCAGGATAGTTCAAAACGCGAACCTGCAGCTTGTATCCGAGTGGCCGGAGCTCCTTCTCGTAATAATCGTATGCCTTCTTGGCAAATCCATCGAGGGAAGCCGGCCAATCCGGTTCGTTGTTGTTGATCCGCCGGCCCCCGTCGTTGGTGAAGCTCGCCGGGAAAGTGAAGATTTCGACTTCCCGCAGGCCGTTGGAGGCGGCGCGCCGCACCGCATTGTTGATGCGGTCCTTTGCTTGCGGCTGAATCTCGCGCGTCATGAACATGTCGTGGAGGACCTTCGCCTCTTCTTCCTTTTTATGCGCGGAGTCCATTTCCTTGCGGGCCTTGGTCATTTCCACGTCGGTGGTGATCTTCGTGAGGTCCTCAGGTCGTAAAAAGTCGCTCATGGTGTCCCTCGCAGTCCTTCGATCGCGTTTGTCTACCATCCCCCCACCGCCGATGCTGGAAAGATGCACCCATCGCCCTGAAAAGCGGCGCCCCGACAAATCGCAGTTTCTGTATTAAACGTATTTTATCGAGAAATCACACCTATGACTTGGGTCAAATTCGGCGCACCCCTTCGATCGACCTTGATACGATACGATTTATCGAGTGGCACAGGAAAAGCGCAAGTATAAGTTGCAAACGGCCAGCCACACGGAACTCCCGGCGCGCTCAGGAAATATCAAAGAGCGGCATCGCGCAACAGCTATGGCTTTACAAACTCGCACGCGGTGCGACGCTTCGATGACCCATGTCTCCGTCGCTGCCGGGAATCGACCGCACTGAATCGGGAGATCACATGCCCTTCCTGCGAGTGGGTTGCCATCGTATGGTGGTTCCTAGACAACAACCGAGGGGTAACGCGAGGGCCTGCTTACACATGTCCCTTGGATCGACTGCATCGGAGCGCTTGGCGCGCGTGGCGCCTGGATTAGCTGCACTTCTTCGCTACCGGTTCGCGGACGACTTTCGCCATGATCTCGTGGCCGGCATTTCGGTAGCGGCGGTGGCGTTGCCTGTCGCCATGGCGTATGCGGAGCTTGCCGGGTTCAATCCGGTCGTGGGCCTCTACTCGAGCATCTTGCCGCTGGCGGCTTATGCCATCTTCGGCACATCGCGAAATTTGATGGTGAACCCCGATGCGGCCGTCTGCGCGATGATTGCCGCCGCGGTGACGCCGCTCGCTGCCGGCGATCCGGATATGTACGCCTCGCTCTCGATTACATTGACGTTCTTAAGCGGCGCGATTTGCATCGCCGCCAGCTTCCTGCGATTGGGCGCCATGGCGGACTTTCTATCCAAGCCGATCCTCGTTGGTTTTTTGAACGGTATCGCGATCAGCATTCTGTTGGGGCAGCTCGGCAGGCTATTTGGTTTTTCCATCGAGGCCGAAGGAATAGCTCGCCGCCTGCTCGAATTCGTCGCCAAGCTCCGGCAAACCCACGGCCCAACATTAGCGGTCGGGCTGGGCAGTATTGTGCTTTTGCTTGTGTCAAGGCGATTTCTGCAACGCTGGCCGGCAGCGCTGATTGTGTTGGCCGTCGCTGCTGCGGTGGCGGCGCTGCTGAATCTAGACGAACAGGGTGTCGCAACGCTGGGGTTGATTGCGGCCGGACTACCATCGCTTCATTGGCCTGCGTTTCCGATTGAGGACATGCCCTCTTTGGTCGCCAGAGCTGCGGGGCTGGCCCTGATATTATTTACGAGCGGCATGTTGACCGCCCGTAGCTTCGCATCGAAAGGTGGCTACGCGATCGATGTCGATCAGGAGTTTGCCGCCCTCGGCGCTGCCAACCTCGCCTCCGCAATATCCCAAGGTTTCGCCGTCACCGGTGCCGATTCGCGTACCGCCATGGCGTACTCGGCAGGCGGCCGCACGCAAATGACGGGACTGTTAGCCGCAGTGGCGATTGCGATGGTATTACTGTTTTTGACTGGTCCGTTGGGGTACGTCCCAATTGCCGCACTTGGTGCTGTGCTGGTGTTTTCCTCGTTCGCGCTGTTCGACCTGAAAACGCTCCGCGAAATCTGGAAAGTCGATCGCGGCGAGGTCGCATTGTCCGTGATCACGACGCTTGGCGTGGTTACGGTTGGCCCCATCAACGCCATTCTGCTTGCCGTCTCGCTGGCACTGATGCGCTTCGTAAGGCGGATCGCAAGGCCCCGAGACGAAGTTCTTGGAAAGGTGGATGACCTGCCCGGTTTCCATTCAACCGATCGACACCCGGGTGCCAGGACATTTCCCGGCTTGGCCCTTTATCGTTTCGACGCGCCCGTAATCTTCTTCAATTCTGACTATTTCAAGCGGCGTGTCCTGGCTACGGCCGAGGCCGCAGGTCCAGAGCTGCGGTGGATCGTCATCGACGCGATTCCGATCAGCGAGTTCGACATTACAGGGCTCCTTGCACTGCAGGATTTGTCGCAGACGCTCAGAGCGCGTGGAACAACCCTCGTTCTGGCGGGACGCAAGACCGAATTCCTCAATTTCCTGCGCGAAACGGGCCTCTATCGCCCCGAACATGAGGAACGAATCTTTCCAACCCTCCGTGAAGCACTGAAAGCCTATCGACGGGAATTCGGCCAGACTGACGCGCCCACCGATGAGGATTAGTGTGGTGGATTTGAAAGTCCCGTCACTTTGGTGGCACCCGCGTCTAGGAGCTTCAAATCCGAATCCCACACAAGGGCTGTCGTTCCCAGTGCGCAAGCTCTGAGCGGTTAATTTGCGCAGCGATGTCGATACTTCGCAGCAAAATTCGCACATGGCGAAACGGGAGATGAGAATTCGATCGGCCCGATTTCGCCGTGACGGAAAGCGCCTAATGCGCCAGAATTTGCTGGCAACACCTTAGTCCGCTTGCACCGCATCAACCTCGTCAACCCATGCTCGCAACAACGTGTAACCGACCGCGAGGATCGTCGGCCCAACGAAAAGGCCGATGAGCCCGAAGGCGATCAGGCCGCCGATGACGCCGACGAGAACGAGCAGCAGCGGTAGATTGGCGCCTCTTTGAATCAACACGGGACGCAGGACGTTGTCGAGTGTTACCGCGAGTATGCTGAATATGAGCAACACCGTCGCCCAGACGGGGTCCTGCGTGGCATACATCCAAATGATCGCTGGGATCAGCACTAGGCCGGGCCCGAGCTGCGCAATGCACAAAAGGAAAACGAGAGCGATGAGGATCGCGGCGAACGGCACGCCGGCGACGACCAGGCCGATGCCGGCGACGACCGACTGTGCCAATGCCGTAACGACGACACCGAGGGCCACGCCGCGAATAGCTTGAGCACCCATTCGAGCCGATTGAACGCCGCGCTCGCCGGCAAGTCGCCGCCCGAAGCGCAGGCATGCTGCAGCGACTTGCTCGCCGCGCGCATACATGATAGCCGCGATCGCCACTGTCAACAGGAACTCGACTAGAAGCAATCCCAAGCCACCAACGGCCGAGATCAACCACCCCGTAACGGCACCGGCATAGGGCGTGGCCTTCTTCAGCAACTCTTGCGTACCGAGATCGTCGAGGTCCCGCCAGCCCTGGGCGATCGCGGAGCCGACCCAGGGGATGTTGGTGAGCCAGCTAGGCGGGGGAGGCATTTCCATCGTGGAAATCGCTCCCAGCCACTCGGCAATTTGACTGGCGTTATGTACGATTGTGGCGATCGCAAGCCAGAAAGGCACAACGAATAGCAACAGCAGTGTAAGCGTCATTATTGTCACGGCGAGCGCCCGGCTGTTCCACAAACGCGCCTCTGCCCGTCGCATGATCGGCCAAGTCGCGATCACCAACGTTGCGGCCCAGATGGTCGCCGGAAGAAATGGCCGCAGCATCCATAACGACGCGCCGATCAGTACTGCGATGAACAGCACCGCGAGCGTTATCCGAGACAAGTCTTGTTTGAGCTCGGCCATAGGCTGTTTCCCCGAATTTGGGCCGATTTCTCGGGCAATGCGAATGCGCCCTCATGTGGCCTTTAATCCGAAATTCGCTCAGGGTCCCGCACCCAGATGCGGCGAATTTCGGATTCGCCACACTCGCCTGAGCCGGCATCGCCGCCCTGCGCGCGGGTGCCCGCTTGCTCTTCGCACTGCAAAGATGCTTCGAGCATCTGTACGTGTCAAAGGCGAAAGCAAAGCGTTGAGACCAGCGGCTAACCCTGATCCCGGCCTTGTTATCCCAGTCAAGCTACTTCAGCGATCACGATTCCGCAGCACCGGGACCTTGCACGGTGATCACGATGCGGCGATTCTGCGCCCGACCCTCCGGCGTATCGTTGGTCGCAATCGGATGCGTATCTCCGAAGCCTTTGGCCGAGACAATATTCGCATCGATCCCTTGGGACACCAAAAAATTTGCAACGGTTGACGCGCGCCGTGTGGACAAAACGAGATTGTCGGGGATGCCCGCCTGCTGTAACTGCGCCCCGATCGGTGTATTGTCGGTATAGCCATAGACCACGATCTTGACGTCTTTAAAGGCCTTCAGTCGAGGCACGATATTCTTTTTCAGTTCGGTTTGTCCCGCAGAAGTGAGTTGGTAGCCCCCCGGCGGAAACAAAGTGTCCCCAGCTTCGACAAAATTCTGCTGAGCCTGGGATTGCGCGAGCTGGGCCTTGAGCTGCTGGTTTTCCGCCAGCAGTGCGTCGTATTCTGATTTGGACGCGCAGGCCGAAAGGGCCACTGCGCCAACTATGATGACAATCGTTGTTCTAACCCAAGTCCTCGAATTTGGCGTGTTCGATCTCATGGCGACGCACTCCTCTATGAAGCGATCACGAGGTGCACCCAGCCCCTGGGGCTGTGGGATAAATTTCTGAGTGCCCGTGCAATATCCTCCCGACAATGATATGGGTCAAATTCCAGGACGTTGATGATTTGGGTGCGCGCTAGTCGCGGCGGTCAGCGGTCGCCGCGCGCCCTTGAACCGCCTTACATTATCGCCGGGCAATTTTGCGCCACATTTTCGTGCCTTTGATCTAAGTCACAATTAGTCGACCATTTCTGTGATAATGGATTTTGAGCAACACGCAGATCGCCAGGCATGTTGCTGTTGCGTGAATGGAGGCTGCTATGATTGTGATCTTGGCGGTATTGGTGGTGATCTCTGCCGGCGTGGCCATGGATGTACCGACTCACCCCGGGGAGCAATCGCAGACTGATACAATCACGGTATCCAGGATGGAGCACGGCGCAAACTGACAAATTTCTACGATCTTGCAATAATCGGAGCATAGCACGGCCGCGCAGACATGCGCTCAACTGGCCGCAACGCTCATACGCTGTTGATTGTCGGGTCCCTTGTGATCTGCGTTCAGTTCTGCGCAGACGCCGGGTGATCCGAGCGCCTTTCCACAAGGACGGAAATTGCCCTCTTGGCAAAGATGTCGATGATCTCGTATTCGCCGCCCTGCTGACGCGGCACGTAGTGCAACCTCACTTTTCCCTACCGATAGAACAAGCGTATTCCGGCTCGGTTCAGCTCGATGGCAGCGGGATGCCGAACTGCAGGCAGTAATTCCGGAAGCGGTGTACTTCCGCTGCGTCCAGTCCCAAATCGCTCAAGCTCGCATTGCGACGGCGGCGATATTTGGATCGCGTTCCCGTCAGGTGGCGCATCTGCTCCAGGGCTGGTTGGCTCGGCGCGCAGTCCAAGGATTGATAAATCCGGGAAACGGCCTGCATCGGGTCGGCCACCAGCGCGGAATAATCGAGGTCGATGAAGTGGCCGGCCAGTTCGGGGTGACGATCCCGAAAGCGCATGGCGCGACTCATCCGCTCGGCTAGTTCCCGGGCTTCCCGGTCGCGAAGTTCGTCAAGATCCCCCAGCCGCCCAAAGAGTCCTGATAGCACGCCGGTGAGCTGCAGCGACGATCTCAACACCTCAAGGGGATCGCGCTGAATGTAAACGATCACCGCATCGGGGAACACTGCGAATAACTCGTCCAACGCATAAAGATGGTCCGGCGACTTCAGCACCCAGCGCTTGGTCGGTTGGCGCGATTGCAAGTGCTGGAGGAACCGTCGCTGCCAGAGGTAGGCAGGCCCGAGTTTTCCCGAGCGCAGAAATCGCTCGTAGCTCGGGATTCGGCAGGTCGAAATGAAGGCTTCGGACAGGAACGTGAAACTGTGGATTGCCGTGCATTCGTGCGGCGTGCCGGCGCGCATGGGATGAACCTCATCCGCGCGCGGCGCCAGCCGCCGAAACCACCATAACCGCGCGTTTGCACGGTGCATTCGCGAATCACGGTACGCACCTCCCGCTTCCGGGGCCGGGAGCGGAAACATTATCTCCCAGACCTTGGGGCTGCGGCTGTCCGGGTCCTGCGACAAAAGTTCATGCAGGAATGTGGAGCCGCTACGTGGCATGCCGGTGATGAAGACTGGCCGCCGGATCGGAGACGCCTCCAAACTACTCAACCGCGCCCGCCATGCTGCGGCCAAACGGAGGCGCATTTCCAGAAGCTCCGACAGGTGTCCGTGCATGAGAAATCGGCCAAGCGGGTGGAGATCAGCTTCGTTCTCAAGGCTCGTCGCGAGAACTGAGAGTGCCGCCTCGACGGGCGGATCGCCAAAATCCGTCAAGCCGGTACGCCGCTCAGCGCGCGCGCAGAGCGCCTCGCTCTCCAAAGGCCACAGTCGCCGGCTCACCGCATCGCCAAGGACTCGTTGGCCGGTCTTATGGACTTCCGTGTGTCCGCCGCCAACCTGCTTCACGCTTCTTCGCTTCACGCGTCCCCCGCATTTGAAATCCCACCCGTCAGCTTATCGTAATTTACCGTCGTTGTTGACCTAAAGGTCTGTTGCATGATCTCGACCGACTACAATTAACTTAAGGCTTAGATCGCCGACGTGCGAATCTGGCTCACAGATGCATAGACAACAGTGCCGCGCTGACAAAGCCACTCGAGGCTTCGCTAAATGCACGGTGGCGGCAAACCGTCGCATATGCAGACCTGCGACGATCCGGCGGTAACCTACTCATGTGGCGGATCCGAAATTTGCTGCATCCAGGTGCAAGAATGTGATCGAAACTCGGATTCAAAGCCTCACGATCAACATATTGAATTTATTGTGAATTCCATCTCGACGTTGTCTAAGATATCAGACTGCGCCGTGTTCGGCCCTGAGGACCGAAATTGCCCCGCCAATCGACGCCCCCGTCTTCACGCGCGCTCGCCGAACCTATGGGCTGTCCTTACGCTGGATTGTCGGCGCCTATTTGGCCCTTCGATGACCATGCTGTGCCATGTAAGCATCGCTCCAATGCGTTCAATGCAAGACAGCTCCGGAACCTTCGAACCAGTTGGAACAGCGCCCAAAAAATGGTGAAAGATGCGCGCATAATCGAGGCGGTAGCATACGTCCACCGCGTGAACACAAGGAAGGAGCCGAGAGCCCCTCGCGTCAATCCATTCTCGCGAAACGCCGCAGAAAAAAAGCGTTACGTCGATGGCGGGCCATATAGTTTGACATGCATCAAATAGCTGTATCTTGAGCAGATGCCTTTGTGCATCATTGCGGGGGGCCTTGTTTGATCGCCATTAGGTACTATCCAGTGGCGGGTGCGCGCGAATCGCGGCTTGGCCTTTGCGCCATGGTGGGGCGATATCTTTTTTCGCAGGTATTAATCGATCAGGTCTGGATAGACCAAGTGAAGATAGTCGCCCAGCCCACCCGGACGAATTAGATATCCCATACATCGCAGCACGGATGGAGCAGCGCAGACCCTAGGGAAATGACGACATGAACAATGTTTGGGTGGGGAAACTCGATCGAGCTGCCGTCATTTGGCACGGTGGTGAGGATGGACCGGTACGTGTCGGCAGTGAGGCGCACAAGCGCCTTTTCTGCCGCATGCTGCTCGACACACACGATCCTTACAAGCCGACTTCGATGAATTGGCCAGCCCTCACCGAAGGTGAGCGTAATCGACTCATCAGCCTCCCGATCTGGGACATTGCCGTGCAGACCGAGGGCAGGGCCAAGATGCGGGTGCTCAGCTATGCGGAGCACGTCACCGATCCGCTGCTCAAGGAGGCCATAACGCTCAATGGCTTTGAGGAAGGGAGGCACAAGGAGGTCCTTTCCCACATGGTCGCGGCATATGGCATCGAGCTTGCGGCGGAGCCTCCGTACATCAAGCCGCGCGACGCGGAGTGGGCTTTCATGCTGATGGGTTACAGCGAGTGCGTGGACAGCTTCTTCGCTTTCGGTCTGTTCGAACTCGCTAAACGGTCAGGTTTCTTCCCGATGTCCCTGGTTGCGATGTTTGAGCCCGTAATGCAGGAGGAGTGCCGTCACATCTTGTTCTTCACAAACTGGGTCCGCTGGCATCGCAGGAATCTGTCCCTATTGAGGAGAGCGATTTTCGATGTGCGCCGGCTCTCCGTATTCCTCCGTCTCATTCTCGAGCGGATCGAGACCGCACGCGATGTCGGTGGTGGCGACAACTTCACCATGACCGGACACGAGTCGATGGGCATCGAAATCGACCTTGCTGGTCTGATGAAGACTTGCCTCGAGGAAAATGAGCGACGAATGAGCTGTTACGACGAGCGTCTGCTCCGTCCGACGTTCATGCCGCGAATGGTCCGGATTGCCCGTTGCTTCGTGCGAAACCGGAAAAATGCATCCATCGGAGAGAGGATATGAGCGCGGAGCATTATTCCGGCGAGAAATTCTCGTCGCAGCAACGATAGTCCCATCTCAGCGTCGAGAGTTGTCCGACTTTGAGACTGCGGCCCTCTGTTCCTTCCTATTGCGGTCGAAAGACGTCTTGAGACCCCGACCGCCGCTCAGAAGCATCATTCCATTGTAAAGTATAATCACCGTAAGTCCGAACCCGACGACCATCTCCTCATCGAGCCCAAATGCCAGCGCCAAATACATAGCGCCAACGGTGACGCCGACGATAATGAGATTCCACCGCGCGATCGCATGTTCGCGTCCGTTGGAGTCGGTTCCCTGTTTTTGCTGTTTCAACGTTCGTTGGCGCTTTCGCCACCCTGTCGTTGAACAGTCCAAGCCGGCCCCTTCTTGCGACAAGGGCATTGCACGATTTTCCGCGCTCGATCGAATCAGTGTTTCCAGTCAGCGTGGGGGTCACCGTGCTATCGGCAACATGACCCTGCTCGCCGCCGCCCGCAATATATCAAATCGTACCGTGTCTGACCCGTGCGTCGAAATCAATCGGTACCGACCTATCCCGGAGTGGCGACATGCTTGGCAATTGGGACATGCATTGATATTCATCCACCCGCGCGCGCGTATTTTCAACTGCCGTCGCAAGGCAATACAGCGTCCAGATCTCCTTGCGATGATTGCGAACGCCCTTTTGATGATCGGTCCAAAGCCGTTCCATGCTATCACGAGAAAACCAATCGCGGAGCGGCGAGAAATTGTCGAGAATCACGCTTCCGACGGCCTCTTTAAGCGGACCACGCAGAAGTCTTGCGAGCGGAATTGCAAAACCATGTTTCCTGCGTTGGACGATTTGACGCGGCAAATGGCGCAGCGCCAGCTTTTTGAGCAGATACTTCGTCTCAAACCCGCGGATCTTATCGCGCGAGGGGAGGCTCAGGGAAAATTCCGCAAACGCGCGCCCGAGATACGGCGTGCGTGCTTCAAGACTGACATACATCGACGCCCGATCGATTTTCTGGAGAATGTCCTCCGGTAGATACGTCGTCGCGAACAGGTAGAGAAGCTCGGCGGTGGACCATGTTCTCGGTTCGCGTTCGGCGAGTCGCTCCGAGATAGCATCGGCACGACTTGCAGCCACGGCATCGAGCGCTTCGGGGCGCCATAAACGGCCCCACTGCTCTGGAGCGAAGGGCGCCATGCAAGCTGTCCACTGCCGAGCCGGCACGAGACCACAGCTTTGACTCAACTGCCGCAGCAGGAAATCCGCACTCATATAGGACGCACTGTGCGGAAACGCGGCCAGCACTCGACGCCCTGCACGTCCGATCCAGCTCGGGATCATCGCAATCGCTCCCGCGGCGCGGTTTGCCTTGAAATTGATGTAGCCAGCAAACAACTCATCGGCGCCGTTGCCGTCAAGTGCCACGGTCACATGACGCCGCGCTGCGCGGCAGAGTGCCCAGGTCGGCAGCAGTGAGGGATCCGCCAGCGGTTCGTCCATTCTGGCGGTAACGACATTGAACGCATCGAGAAGTGCGGCCTCGTCAAGTGTGATGACCTCGTGGGTAAGCTCGAGGTTGTGTGCGAGCGCCTTCGCGGCCGGTGTCTCGTCGTAGTTCGGTCCGGGAATGGCGACGGTCACGGCCCTTAGCCCAGGCGCATGGCGCGCGACGAACGCCGCGATAAGTGACGAATCGATACCGCCCGACAGGAAAACGCCGACCGGCACGTCGGCGATCAGGCGATCGCGGACGGTGGTATCGAGAATTGCCTCGAGCCGATCGAGCCGCTGGACTTCGGTCTCCCGCGACACGCGCTCGCCGAACTCGTCCGGGTCGGGACGCCAGTAGCTATGGATCTTCGAGCGGCCTTGTACATGCGTCAGTACGTTGCCGGGAAGCAGCTTGCGTAGGCCACGGCGCAATGAGCGCGTGCCAGGCAGATACTCAAAGGTCAGAAATGTGGCAACCGCATCTAGATCGACAGATGCGTTCCGGCACATCGGATGGGCGAGAACGGCGCGCGGCTCGGAGCCGAAAATGAGTGAGCCGTCTCCCTCGGAATAATAGAGCGGCTTCTCGCCGAATCGGTCGCGCGCAAGATAAAGGCATTCGGTCCTCGCCTCGTAATAGGCAAAGGCAAACATGCCATCGATCTTCTCGAGTGTCGCCGCGACGCCATCGCGCTGGAGCAGGCGAAAGAGCACCTCCGTATCGGACCGGTCGGCGAGGTCGACGCCCGCATCAATCAACTCGGCGGCAAGTGCGCCAAACCCGTAAATCTCACCATTGAAAACGAGCGCGTCGCCCGTCGTCCCGTCGACACGGGGTTGATGGCCGCCCGATAGATCGACGATGGCCAGGCGCAGATGCCCGAACGCAATTTTTCCGTCGACGTGAATGCCGTTGTCGTCCGGTCCGCGATGCGAAATCGGCGAGAGCATGCGTCGAAGCACTGCCGCGTCATCGGCGGCGGTACTAGACGAATCGCGGAGAAAACCGACAATGCCACACACAGCAGATGCTCCAAGCAATCATTCGATATTCGTCGTCTTTCGCACGATGTATGCGCGCTTGTCTCGACTTTCAAAATAGGTTCTCATCTCGATCTCGGCGATGACACCGAAAAAGAAGCACAGAAGTGCCGTGACGGTTAGCAGCACCACGAGAAGCGGCAAGGGCGTTTGAATGAATGACGTGCCCTCGAAAAAGCGCAACCACAACGCATATAGACCGGCGAGGAAACCGAACCCAAGTGCGTACAAGCCGAGTACCCCAAAAAATTGCATCGGCCGATCCATCGCCCGATCGATGAAATATAGCATAATCAGATCAAGCACCACTCTGGGGATCCGAGATAGGCCGTATTTCGATGTGCCGTGACGTCGGGGATGATGAGTCACGGGCAACTCAGCGAGTCGCGCACCCTCCCAAGTGGCATAGACTGGGATGTAGCGATGCATCTCGCCGTAAAGGCGTACATTCTCGATGGTCCAGCGGCGATAGGCCTTGAGAGTGCAGCCCAAATCGTGAAGCCGAACGCCCGTCATCCAGGAGATCAATACATTGGCCATGGATGACAGCGACCGCCGGCCCCATTCGGTGTCGCGCCGGTTCTGGCGCCAGCCCGAAACGACGTCATATCCCTCGTCGAGCTTATCGAGCAGACGAGGTATATCGGCAGGGTCATTCTGCAGGTCGGCATCCATCATTATGATGATCTCGCCCGTTGAATGATCGATCCCTGCCATCAACGCCGCCGTCTGTCCGAAGTTGCGACGAAATTCCACGACCTTGAATCGGGGATCGGCCGCCGCGATCTGATCGAGAACATTGCCCGATCCGTCGGTCGAACCGTCATTGACAAAGACCGCCTCCCACGTATGGCCAAGTGGTTCAAGCGCTCCCGTCAATTGCTTGCACAAGGCCGGGAGGTTATCGACCTCGTTAAACACAGGGAGGACGATTGACAGATTCAGCATGATACTTTGCAATCCCGTCGAGTATTAACCAGGCGCTCAGCGCCACTATTCCGCCACGACGATGCCTCGCATAATTTTTGCTGGCAGGCTATCGGATTAGTCGCGCTTGCCGCTACATTCCCGGCCGGAAGACGAAAATTGATATTCTGCGGCCATGACTGATGTTGACCGCATCGATTTGCGCCTCGCGTACGTAGCGCAATCCAATCGCATTGGCGCGCTCCACGAAGCGATTCTCATCGTGCGCCTCGACGATCCCAAACCGGCAGCCGCCACCGTGTAGAAAGTCAGCGACGCCAGCGCCATTTGTCAATACCGTCTGCGTTCCAAGCAGAAATACGAGACTCGGCTCGTGGAATCCGGTGGCCGCCGCGACTGGATTTGCACAATCGGCAGCCCTCAACAGCTGCGCCAAGGTGGCGCTCGGAAAGAGCGGCTTGAGAGCGGGCACGACAACTGCGAATAGTGCCACGGAGCCGACGATGTATGCGGCAGCCGCACGCAACAGCGCGCGCTCGGGGCCATCGGTCTCGTAGTGTCGCCAAGCGAAATAGGCGAATGCCAGAGCCGCTGCGGCAAAGGGCCATGTCATCAATCCCAAATCACCGGTGACCGCGATCAGGCCACCAATCACCACAACAGTGAAAATCGTCGGGATCAGGAACAGTAGGAACGTACCGCCCACCAACCAGCGCGACCGCGACAGAACGTTCGAATCGATGCAGCTTGCGACCAGGATTGCGATTGCTGGGTAAAGCGGCAGCACGTAGTGCGGTAGTTTCGTTTGTACAGCTTCGAAAACGATCCAGGCGGGAATGAGCCACGCGAGCAGAAAGCGAACCGCCGGTTCGCGACGGCTGGAATACACATGTGGCGCCGCCAATGCGGCGAAAATCGAGCCGGGCCAAAATGCGAAGGGGAACATGAGTAAATAGTATCCCGGCGGGGCGCCGTGGGATTCCTGGCCGGTCGCCACCTTGCCCAACATGTCGTGGCCAATCGATTCGGAAAAGAAGGCCGTGCCGGTCCGACTGACGATGGCGATAACCCAAGGCAGCACCAGAACGATAAACCATGCCACGCCCGCCAATGGCTTGAACGCGATCAGCCAGCGGGCCGAGCGGTCAAAAACGACGAGCGTTGCCGCTACGAGTGCGACAAGCAATACGATGAAAGGTCCCTTCAGCAACACGCCGGCCGCGAGCGCGGTCCAGAAAATTCCTGGAAGAAGCCAACTCTTCGCTTCGCTTCCTCGTGCATGTAGCTCGCGCAAATAGATTCGCCCCATTGAACCGAGGATCGCGGTCGTCGACAGAACCAGCATCGAATCCGTTCTCGCAAGCCGGGCTTCGATGGCCATGAGAATAGAGACCGCCAGCATGAGACCAGCGAGCACGGCAGGTCGGCGTGGCACGAAGGCGAGCGCTGACCAATATGTCAAAAGCACGGCACCTATCGCGCCTACGACGGAAGGGACTCGGTATAACCAGATCGCACTCAATGCACTTGGATATCCTAAGAGGACGGCGGTTTTGACGACACCCGCCTGCAGCCAATTGATGCCAGCGGGCTTCTTGAAAAAATCCTCGTTCTGGAAACGAATGTCGACATAGTCGCCGGTCTCCACCATCTGCTTGCTGATTTGGGCAAAGAGCGGCTCGTCGCGGTCAATGGGCGGAACTTCAAAGATGCCGGGGACAAAGGTCAACAACGAGATGAGAACGAGGACGGCAACTGCTCTGCCATGGCTGGCGGTAGCAAAATCAACAAGCGCCACAAGTTTCGCGGTTGGCCAGGACCGTCGCGATTCCCCTGGGGATGCAGCGGTCATGTCGAAGGGGCGCAATGGACACGTTCAATTGATGCCGTGGGGGAAAGCCCACATGGTCTTGGCGAGCTGACATTGAAAAAATTGAAGCAAATCATTGTTGCATCTCGGCGATCTCCTAAGAATTTATAGTCTGTCGCTCCACGAGCCGGGCGGTGATCCGGCTTGGATTTGAAACGGCGATATTGGCTAAGGTCGGACCTCTTTTTGTTCATTTCCGATGCATTCTCGGAGCCGCGTGCTCCAATTTTTTCACCCTCTTCATCAATTCGCAGTTCTCCACAAGGACTCGATCACCGTGTCAAAATTGGCGTATGCGGCGAACCTCTCGATCCTTCTCCCAAGCAATCGCTCACAAACCTCGGCCAGACAATCATCCCGGACCGTCCCGTGAGCGCACGGCGCGCGAGTAGCTTGGAACACGATCTGCGGATGCCGTCATCCTCCTTGCATCGAATTGAAAGAGCGACAATCACGGCCCGCGTCCCACCGGTCCGAACTTGGAGAATTTGAAAACTCAAAGGCGAAGCACTCCCACCGATGGCCAAGTCGATAAGCCATCCATGAATTTGGTGTTCGCCTCCCTCTCAACCGCGCGTCCTAGGTCATCCGGTCCAACGACCATCGAGATTTTGACCGATTATCGATATTGCCGTCCCTGCCGATCATTGATCCCTGCCGATAGACCATATTAGCGGAATCCTCACCTATCGAGTGGGAATTGTCCCGTTTTGCCAAGTTGCAACAAAATACTTCCTTCTCGATTGCTAATTACCTTACAATTACCTGACAGAATGTAAGCCTGCGTGAATCCGTTGCCAGCGATGCCGACAAGAGATCAAGGGCGGCCCATGCGGATCGTCCTTTACGAACTCGACGCGACCTGTCCGACGCGAAATATCTTGGTCATTTGAGCTTCGTCTTGGACAGCCCAATCAAAACGAGTGAGAATTCGACACACACGCTCACGTTACCGCCGCGTCATATTCGTACACCCAGCCCGCCTTGAGGCCAGATCCCCGCGGATTGATCAGGTTGCTAAGTCGATAGCCGACATCTCGGTAAAGGCGAGCCCATGGCGAGACCAGATGGTTTTTTCTGCCCTGCGCACGAGACGCCAGCTGGACCCGGCTCGTACGCGGGATGCGCAGTGCCTCGTAACATCGCAATGCGACCTCGACCTCGGATGTGTCCGAGAGAACCTTTGCCAGGACAAGGCCGTCCTCCATGGCCATTGCCGCACCTTGCGAGAGATAGGGCAACATGGGGTGCGCGGCATCCCCGAGCACCGTGATGCGGCCGATTGTCCAACGCGCCATTGGATCGCGGTCAAAGAGCCCCCATTTGAACACCTGATCCGCCTGCTGGAACAGGATCTGGAGCTTGTCATGCCATCCTGGATAAGCCGCCATCAGCTCGCTCTTGGTGCTCCGCAAATTCCAAGATTCCTCGAGCCACACACGAGTTTCGAGACAGGCGACTATGTTCACGGCATTGCCGCCCTTCACGTAGTAAGTGACGACGTGGCCGTTCGGCCCAAACCAGATTGAGGTGTCCGGCGTCACAAGCTCAAAATCCGGCCGCTCGAAAGGCACGACGCTCCGCCAGCAAATGTTTCCGGTGAATCGAGGGGCGTCGTCTCCGAAGAGATCGCGACGGACGATTGATCGTATGCCATCCGCGCCAACGATTAGATCCGCCTCTATCTCGCGCCCGTCGGCGAAGCGGGCAATTGCAGCCGTGCGCTCATTGCGAACCCCGGTGCACCGCGCCGAGAGATGGATCACGTTTTCTGGAACACTTTGGAGTAGGAGCTTCTGCAGATCGCCGCGATGGACATGGACATACGGAGCGCCATAAATTCTCTCGCATGCGCCGCGCAGGGGAGTCCGAAAAACAGATTTGCCCGTCCGCCAACTTCGGCCGACGATCGCGTTCGGAAAGAACCCATATAATTGCAGGTCATTCTCGCAGCCAAGGGAGCGTAGCACCTTGACGGCGTTCGGCGATACTTGGATGCCTGCGCCGACCTCCACCAGCTCCGCGGCCTGATCGAACACGGCGACCTCAAACCCTCTCATTGAGAGGGCGCGGGCCGCGCTCAAGCCCCCCATCCCAGCGCCAATGATCGCGACTTTGGGAGGTCGTGCCATTTTCCACTCCTTCACCCGGCTCACGGCAGGATGAGGTTCGTCCCTGGGTTGACAATAAATTATACGATCGTGTAATTAATTCAGTCAATCCATTCAAAGGGGGCTCTGTGATGAACACATCCGCTGCGCAGCTGTTGAAGGCCTGGAAGGAGGTGCTGCGGCTATCGAGAGTAAAAACCGGCGAATCGGTGACGCTGCTGACCAGCACGAACACCAACATGGACAACTACCGAGCGGCGGAGATAGCGGCTTCGGAGTTAGGTGCGAACGTCGCCGCCCTTTCGTTGCCTCCATTGAACGGCGATCGTTCGCTGAGCCGTGACCAGACCGCTTATGTTGGCGTGACCGCTCTCAAGGAGAACAAGGCAGCGATGGCTGCGCTGCAGAACAGCGATCTTGTCATCGACCTGATGCTTTTGTTGTTCTCGCCCGAGCAGGCACGCATTCTCGCCTCCGGAACGCGAGTCCTCTTGGCCGTCGAACCTCCGGAGATCTTGACCCGGATGGTGCCGACTATAAGCGACAAGCGCCGAGTCAAGGCAGCCGAAGCCCGGCTCAGACAGGCCAAGACAATGACTGTGGAATCCACTGCCGGCACCAAACTGCTGTGTAATGTTGGCACTTACCCGATCATCTCTGAATACGGCTTTGCAGACGAGCCAGGACATTGGGACCATTGGCCAAGCGGCTTCCTTGTGACCTGGCCGGATGAAGGCACCGCGAATGGAACCATCGTCATGGATAGAGGTGACATTATCTTTCCCTTCAAGGAGTATCTGCGCGCGCCGGTCGAACTGACCGTCCACGATGGTTATATCCGCGAGATCAAGGGTGGCTTCGAGGCCGATTACCTGAAATCGTATATGAGCTATTTCGGGGATCCCGAGGTATACGCTGTTTCGCACCTCGGGTGGGGGCTGCAGCCCAAGGCGCAATGGACCACCCTTGGCCTTTACGACAAGGAGGCCACGCTCGGCCAGGACGGCCGGGCATTTTACGGAAACTTCCTCTTTTCAACCGGCCCGAACACGGAAGCGGGGGGCAATCGGAACACGCCGTGTCATCTCGACATCCCCATGCGCAATTGCTCTGTCTCGCTCGATGGGGAGCCGATGACCGTCAATGGGGACGTGATTCCAGCCGATCAGCGAGCCATATGAGGTCGAAGGCTGGGACTGCGAGGGCGCCCTGCGGTGCCCTGCATTGATGTTTTGAAAGTATCCCTAAGACAGCCACCGTTACTTCCGCAGAACCGACATCACGCTTGGAGTCCCATTGAGCACGAAGAAGACCAACGCCAGACCGGCACGGCGGCAGGGCCCGGGACGACCTGGTGGGATTAGTCAAGGGCGAGACCAAATCCTTGATGCAGCCGAGGCGGCATTTGCCGAATTTGGCTACGTCGGCACCTCAATGCGAGAAATTGCAAACCGGGCAAACGTGACGACAGCTCTCGCCACCTATTACTTCGGAACCAAGGAGAAGTTGTTCGAGGAGATTTTCCTACGGCGCGGCCTTCCAATTGTGGAGGAGCGCATGGCTGAGCTATCGGAGTTAAAGGAGCGAAAAGGTCGCTCCATCGAGGTGCGCGATCTCGTGAAGACCTATCTCGCACCGATCTTGCGTTTGCCCAGAACGGCAGAGAGCCGGAACTTTCTTCGGATCCATGCCAGGTTACATATGGAACCGGAGGAGTTTGGGCTGCGGCTGCGTCGAAAAGTCTACAACGAGTCGACCAAAGCCTATGCGGAAGCGTTTCACGAAGCTTTGCCTCATCTACCACTCAAGACCTTATATTGGCGTCTGATTCTCCTCGTAGGCTCCACCCTGTATGTCATCTCCGGAACGCATCGGATCGCGGAGCTAAGCGGTGGTGCCTGCAATCCCCATAACGTGGACGAGTTCGGGGAGCACATTGCCGATTTTGTTTGCGCAGGTATGCTCGCACCGATTGGACTCGTCGGTGACGTTGCTGAGAAGTCAAGAAAGCGTCCGCTGCATCAAATGGCAATCAGGCGATGAGCCCTCTCTGAGTACTGACCGGCCCCCGATCTTTGGTCCAGTTGTTAAGTTAGTCGAACATTGATTTCGGCGCGAGGCCCGGGCACGCGGAACGCTTCAATAGGAGTGCTCCGTTGGGCTAGCTGCAGCACGATGGTTGCCGGCGCCGACTTGGCGAGATTCGGTCGCGCAAAGGGTGGATATGCAATACCGGGCCGACATGGGGTCGACAATTGATGAGATGCTCTATCTAGTTGCCCGCTAATTTATTGAAAATATTGGCTGGGGCGCCAGGATTCGAACCTGGGATCACGGAATCAAAATCCGTTGCCTTACCACTTGGCCACGCCCCAATCCACGTGGGCGTTAGGGTTTAACGCCGTGCGCCAAAAGCCGCAACCCTCCTCGAGCGACCGGGGACTGGCTGCCAGGGCCCCGGCTTGACGGGGAAATGCCGCTCACCCCGTGCGGTCGCGCCGCGCCGCCTCGCGACCGATCGCCGCGAGGTCCGCTTCGACCATCTCGCGCACCATCCGAGCGAAGCTTGTTTTGTGCCGCCAGCCCAATATCTTGCGCGCCTTGGTGGCGTCGCCTTGCAAGCAATCGACGTCGGTTGGCCGATAATAACGGGGATCGATTTCGACAAGCGTTTGCCCCGTCTTGGCATCGAGCCCTCGTTCCTTGGCAGCTTTGCCCTGCCAGTCGATCTGCCGGCCGACCTCGGCAAAGGCACGCTCGACGAATTCGCGCACCGTGTGGCTCTCCCCTGTGGCCAGCACGAAGTCGTCCGGCTGCTCTTGTTGAACGATCAGCCACATCCCTTCGACATAGTCGCGCGCATGGCCCCAGTCGCGTGCGGCATTGAGATTTCCTAGATAAAGACGGTCCTGGAGGCCGCACTCTATCGCGGCCACGGCACGCGTAATTTTTCGCGTGACGAAGGTTTCACCTCGAATCGGGCTTTCGTGATTGAAAAGGATACCGTTAGAGGCATGGAGACCATAACCCTCGCGGTAATTTACGGTGATCCAGTAGGCATAGAGCTTGGCCACGGCGTAGGGACTGCGCGGCTCGAACGGCGTGGTCTCGCTTTGGGGCACCGGCGCGTTGCCGTAGAGTTCGGATGTCGAGGCTTGGTAGAACCGCGCCGTCTTTTCCAGTCCGAGAATGCGGATCGCCTCAAGCAAGCGCAGCGTGCCGAGTCCGTCGGCGTTCGCCGTGTATTCCGGTGTTTCGAAGCTCACTTGCACATGGCTTTGCGCCGCAAGATTATAGATTTCCGTCGGTTGCGTTTCTTGAACGAGCCGGATGAGGTTCGTCGGGTCCGTCATGTCCCCATAGTGAAGGAAAAAACGCACGCCTTTTTCGTGGGGATCCTGGTAGAGGTGGTCGACGCGCTCGGTATTGAACGAGGAAGACCGCCGTTTCACGCCGTGGACGACGTATCCCTTAGCGAGGAGAAATTCGGCGAGGTAGGCGCCGTCCTGGCCGGTTGCACCGGTGATCATAGCGACCTTGCGCTGGTTCGTTTTTCGACTTGCCATCGGTGTCCGCAGCCTCTCCAATTCGGCCGCAAGCTATCCGATCCGCGGATGCAGCAAAAGGCCCGAGGCGCCTGTGCCATCGCAAACGCGCCCGTTGTCTCGATCGTGGAGTCCGAACTGTCGTGCAAATTATTGTTTCATTGAGATAATCTTGTATAGTTTTGGCTGGACCCGCTCACTCGGAACGGCTGAATGGCTACGGACGAAGAAACCCTTAAATCCACTGCCCATAGTGAAGATGCCCCGGCCTCCGCGTCAGCGCGCCGACAGCCGGACCAACCGCCGCCCCCTACCGGGGTCGCGGCGGATGCAGCGCGCCGCGCCGCCGACGCGATCGGGCTAACGCCGGCGGATTGGCTAAACCAGCTGGTGCGGGAAGAGAGTGCCGCCCAGATTGCGCCTGCTCAAGATGGGTCGGCGAGAGAAAAAGCCACACCAACTGCCAGCAACGGACCTGCGGTAGACGATCTGCCGGCAGAGGTAGGGCAAACGGTCGCCGAGGCAGCAGCAGCGGCAGGCATACCTGTCCACACCTGGCTCGCTCAACTTCTCAAAGAAGCGAGCATGGAGGAAGCTGGCGTCGTCGATGTGCGTAAGTCGGGCCGCCCGGCGGAACCGGGCGGAAAAGCCACGGATGAGGCGTCCGATGTGATGGAAGCGGCTGCGAGGCAAGCGGCAGCAGCGGGCGTGCCAGTGAGCACTTGGCTCAGCATGCTCATCAAGGATGCAAGTGCGGGCGGATCCGCGACCGCGGACGGAGCGTCTGCCTTGACGCCCACCTTGCTGCAGGTTTCGACAAAGGCACTGGCGCCAAGCCAGTTCCAGATGCGGATATCATTCGATCCTGAGGCAATCGCCTCCCTCGCGAGTTCGATCCGAAGCCGCGGCGTGCTCAATCCAATCATCGTGCGCAAGCGCGGCACGACAGATAACGAGTACGAGATCATCGCGGGCGAGCGGCGCTGGCGGGCGGCGATGGAAGCCGGGCTTGCGGATGTGCCTGTGCTCTTGCTCGACGCACCGGATCGCGATGCAATGGAGATCGCACTGGTCGAAAATCTCCAGCGCAACGACCTTTCTGCCCTCGAGGAGGCAGAGGGTTATCGCCGGCTGGTGGAAGAGTTGGGAGAGACGCAGGACGCACTTGCGCGCGTCGTCGGCAAGAGCCGCAGTCACATCTCGAACACGCTACGCCTTCTGCGTCTACCGCCTTCCGTCAAGACGATGATCAATGAAGGTCGGTTGAGTGCGGGACATGCGCGGGCGGTGCTCGCGGCCCAAGATCCCGAGGCTCTTGCCAAGCGCGCGGTCGAGCATCGCCTCACTGTGCGCGAGACAGAGCGCCTGGCGCAGGGCCTTCCGGCCGGCACTAGTACCAGTCCGCGCCAGAGCCCGGAAAAGGACCCCGACCTGGAACAAATCGAAGATGAGCTTTCGCGGCTGTTTGGCGTCGCGGTCACAATTGCACTGCGTGGTGGCGATCGCGGGGCGCTCACGATCCGATTCAAGGGCCTCGAGAAGCTCCACGAGGTCATTGCACGCCTTAGAATGTAGTAGGCGAATTGCGGCCGCACGGCGAACTGCCATATCAAGAAAATATTTGCCGATCTGATGTATAAAGAAGGCGGATTTATTACGATAGGAAAGCTCACGGCGCGCTCTACCCTTGATACCTCTAAGCGCTCGTGAGATTAGAGTTGGCCATGGCTGCTGATCGACGCTTTTCTATCGCGGACCTCGATCCCGAGGCTTATGCTTTGGCGGAAAAGGCCGCTCGGGCCGCCGGCATCGGCATTGAGGAGTGGATCACCCGCGCCATCGTGCGCAAGATGTCGGCAATTGCCCAGACGCCGCAGAAACCGCAAGCGCCCGCGAAAGCTTCACCGTCACCGCAACCGCATGCCGACATGCCATCCGACACTCGACTCGACGCCCATTTCGCGCCGGTCGAGCGGTCGACGTCGACACCTTCGATTGGCAACGTGTCGCCGGCAGGTACTTCAGCGCCCCTTGTGGCCGAAGGACTTGTTGCCGGCGCCACGACGGAGCCGCTTAGCGAGAAGGTACTTCTCGCCGCACTCAATGCGGTATCCGGCAGCGAGAGTGGCGCAAGCCCTTTCCCAGCGCGCCATTCGCAAGCGACGCCAATGGCCGCACCGGAGATCGATCCAACTCAGCGACACGCGATCCAAGAACGTGACACCGATCTTGCGCTACCGTCTGGCTTGCAATCGGCACCACCGCATGACCTTGCGGAATTGAAACGCGTGCTCGAGAGGCTCGGCGCTCACAACGCTGGTCCATCGGCCGTCACAGCTCCGGCACCAAGCGAGCAGCCTTCCCGCCCACCTTTTCATGACACCTCCTCCCCGTCCCACGCCGCGATGCCTCAAGCCCCGTCGCCAGAAACGCTGCGGGCGCGTCTTCCGGCGTCCGGCCCCCGTGTCCAAGGGCCGGCTTTGGCCGCGACGGTCACCCGGTTGAGCGGGGTCAATATCAAAGCGCAAACGGCGCTCGCGAGTGCTGACCCGCCGTCGGCAGAAACCGCGAACGTCAATATGACGCCGATGAAATCAGTCGCCGCTCCATCTCTCTCGCCTCGCGAACCCAGCGAAAGTGAAAATGCGGCCCCAACGACGCAAGGAGCTCGGGGCCAATCGTTGCGCGAAGACGACCCTCTTGAACTCGACGAGCCGATCACTGAGGCCGAAGCGAAACTTCTCGAAGAGGACTCGGGCGATCCGTGGCAAGAGACGGCAGCCTCCAAGGAAAAAAGCGATGACGACCGTGGGTCCGCACGCGCCGGCCGGCTACGTGCGATCGCGGCACTTATACTGATCGCCGCGGGATCGGCGGCTGCCGTCTACTATTGGCCGAATATCGACGCCGCGACCGGTGTCGATAAATTCGTCGATGGGACTGTGTTGAGGGTCGAGCGGACGCTTGAGACCGCCAAATGGCGAGCGATCATCGCAATAAGGTCGAACACTGGGACGAAGGCGGGGCAACCGGTCGAGATGACGGTGCCCGTTGCGCATTCCCCTACTGAAGCAGAGCCAAACGGTGCTACGGCGGCGCAAACTGCGGCAAATCCGGCCGTAGCGAGCACCCCATCCGCTCCGTCGCCGGCTTCAGCTAATGGGGCAGCCGACGAACACGCCTCTGACGCTTCGGGCGAAGTTCCGCCGGTGCCGCAAGCGGCACCGCCGGCACCTGACAGTGGATCGCCGTCAAGCTCAACCAGCGCACAATCCAGAGCCGCGACTGCGGGCATGGCCGACAGCACGCCACCCCAGATCGCCGCCGTGCCGCCGCAGGCAAGTACCGCACCAGCACCTCCGACGACAATGGCGACGCCGCAAACGGATACCGTGGCACTCCCGCCATCGATGAAGGTCAAGGATATCGAAGCGCTCGCCAAAAAAGGGGATGCGCGCGCCCAGCATGATCTCGGGGCACTCTACGCGCGAGGCGACCGCGTGCCCCAAGACTACAGCAAAGCGTTTTATTGGTTCCGAGAGGCCGCACTTCAAGGTGTCGCTTCGGCGCAGTACAATCTCGGCGTTCTCTACGATCGGGGCCTCGGGGTCGAAAAGAATCCCCTCGAGGCGTTGCTCTGGTACCTCAGCGCCGCGGAACAAGGGCACGTTGCCGCTCAATACAATGTCGGAACAGCGTACTCCGACGGAAAGGGCGTGCCAAAAAATTATACCGAGGCTCGCAAGTGGCTGACCAAGGCGGCGGAGCAGGGCCTTGCACAGGCGTCTTACAGCCTCGGCGTCATCAACGAACTTGGGCTTGGCGCGAATGCCGATCCGATCGAGGCCTATGCGTGGTACAAGCTGGCTTCCCGCGGTGGCGAGAGCGACGCGGAAAAACGCCTTGGCGAGGTCGCGGCTACGCTTTCACCCGCGCAGATCGCCGAAGCGAACAAGCGCTACGATGCCGCAGTCGCAAGCATTCCGCTCACACCTGCGGCTCCAGCGGACCGTTTCGCCACACCCCCGTTGCAACATCAGGACTTGCCACCTGCAGCACCGGGCGGAGGTTCGGGTGCGCTGCCATCGCGAAAATCGACGTCACCGCCGGCCGCGTCCGCACAGCCGGTTCCATCGCGCGCGGCACCGGCCCCACTTGCTTCCACACCGTCAGCGACGGTCGACCAGCCATCCGCGGTAATTGCCGATATTCAGCGTTCCCTTGGCGAGCTCGGCTACAACCCAGGCCCCGCAAGCGGCCGCGTCGATCTGCAGACAGCAGCCGCGATTCGCGAATTCCAAAAAGAAGCGGGTCTGCCCGTCGATGGCCAGGCGACGCCTCAGCTCCTCCACTTTATTAAGCAGCTCGCGGGTAAGTCATAGCGAGATCGGCGCCCGTCGCGTTCACGCCGCTGTCGAGCGCCGATGTCCGCTTCAATGACGCCAATCGCAGTACTATCGCTTGCCGCCTGTTTGTCATGATAGGGCGTGCGAGGGAAGAGTCGGAGCCATCGACGTCACAATGAAGCGGCGCTGCATCACTCGCAAGCAAGACAAGAAGTATCGTGCAAAAGACGGCCGGGAGCCACCCACCAGGGAGGCCGCGCGAGCGATTGCGCTGCGCGCGAAGCTGCGCCCTCGTCGTCGAAAAGGCCAAAGCAGGTGGCGCCACTTCCCGACATGCGGGCGAGGCGGCAACCCGGCGCGCCGCGCAACGCGTCGAGGACGTCCCCGATCGCGGGACAGATGCTCATTGCTGGTTCGGTAAGGTCGTTTTGCCGGGACGCAAGAATCCCAGCGAGCGCCCGCGCATCGTATGGAACTTCGGAAAATCGACCCGGTGTTGAAAAGTCGCCCCGGCGCGCCCGAAAGACATCGGGCGTCGCAACGGCGATTCCGGGGTTCACGAGAAGTATCCCGGCAGCCGGTAATGTCGGGCTCGATTCCAGCAATTCGCCAATCCCGCCAACGAACGCCGACCGACCGGCGAGACACATGGGCACGTCAGCACCGAGTGCCAGCGCAATCGCCATCGATTGGTCGACGCTAAGCGACAGATTCCAGAGCTTGGCCAAAGCGCGCAGGGCAGCCGCCGCGTCAGCCGAGCCGCCACCGATGCCCGATGCAACGGGAAGACGCTTCGTAAGCGTAATTGCGGCGCACGGCGTTTGCGGCGCGTATGCGGCCAGTCGCCGTGCTGCGCGTAGTACGAGGTTTTCCGGACCACTCCCGAGTGCCGAACTGAAAGGACCATCGATAGCGAGGGAGAGCTCCGTGGCCGAAGACACGCTCAGCGTATCGTATACGGACACGAACGCGACGAGGCTATCGAGCAGATGATAACCGTCCGCACGTTTGCCGACCACGTGAAGGTACAGATTGACTTTGGCCGCGGCAGCGACGCTAAACGCGCCGAATTTCAACTGTTGTGCTCGCCCGGCTTGCCCGCATCGTTCAAACCGTGGTCGAGCTTCGCCCCGATCTGCCCTACGAGATCCGGCTCGGGCTTAAGGCTTAGTGCGCGGCGCCATTGGAATTGCGCCTCGTTGTAGCGCCCGACGCGCCAATAGGCGTCGCCCAGATGGTCGTTGATCACCGGATCCTCCGGCCTCAGCTCGACCGCGCGCTCGAGGTGGGTGACGGCGCGCTGATAATCGCCCTCGCGATAAAGGACCCATCCCAAACTGTCGACGATATAGCCGTCGTCCGGACGAAGCTGTACTGCGTGCTCGATCATCCCCTTGGCTCTGTCAAGGTTCTCGCCCCGATCGACCCAGGAATAGCCGAGGTAGTTGAGGACGCTCGGCTGGTCCGGCGAGAGTTCCAGCGATTTCAGGAAGTCCGCTTCCGCGCGCGGCCATTGGCCTGAACGCTCGAGAGCTATGCCGCGCGCGTAATAAAGCGACCAGTCGCTTGCATTCGGAGTGCCAAGGCGCGCAATCGCCATGTCGTATGCAGTAACCGCATCGGAGAAGCGCTCGGCGCTGCGCAGGAAATCGCCCTCGGTCGCGTAGGGTTCGGCTCGATCGGGCCATTTCTTGCCGATCGCCTCCAACTCGGCGACCGCATCGTCGAGCTTATCCATCTGGCGCAATACGTCGGCAATTCGTAGCTGCGCCGAGAAATAAAGCGGATCTTCCGGTTGGATCTCGCGATAGAGCGCTAGCGCTTCGTCATTACGATCGTCGGCGGCCAACGTGTCTGCGAGGGTCAGTTTCGCGACCGTGAAGTCGGGCGCCATGAACACGGACAGTCGTATGTATTGAAGTGCGAGCCGCGCACTCGCGTCCTGGCGCAACGCGCTTCCGAGATCGAACATGGCTTCGCCCATGCCGCGCTTCGCATCGGCTACCTCGGGCTTCGGCTTCTCGCCGCTCTGCAGCGCCTTCAACGTGAGTTCGATCCGCACAGTGTCCGGCGCACCGGCCGAATAACGTCGAAAGAGAGCCTCGGCTTCTTCGAAGCGACCTTGACGGGCATAAAAGTTGGCGAACGCGTCGACCACCCGGAACGAGGGATTACTCTCGCTTTCGATCGCCTTCTTGTAAGCTGCCTCGGCAGCGGCAGTGCGACCCGCAACGTCGTTGATGAATCCCGCATGAAAGTCGCTCAGCACTCCGAACCCGCGAACGCTAGACAGCTGATCGAGTGCCTTAAGCGCCGCGTCAGTGTTGCCTTCGCCTTCGAGCGCCCAAGCGAGAAGCAACGGCGCTGTGACCGAGCCGAGGCCAACCCGTGGCATTTGCGACATTCGCATTTCGGCCGCGGCGAATTGACCGGCTTTCGCATCCTCGAGCGCAAGCATGACGTTCGCGAGCTGGTTGTCGGGAAGCGCCACGACCAGGCGATGAGCCAACCGATCGGCCTCCTCGAACTGCCCTTCACCAAGTACAAGCTGGAACGTCTCGCGCAAGAAATCGACGTTGTCCGGGTCGCGCTTGAGCGCCTCGCTCATGTATTTGGCGGCAGTGGCGCGATCACCGTCATTTTCAGCTTGCTTTGCGGCGAGGTAGTACCCGGCCGCCGACTGAAATATTCCTGCGTCCGGATCTTCGGACGTGTTAACGCTCGCGGCGCCATGGGCAGCCGCGACCACCGCGGAATCGGCGGCGTCCTGATCGCCGGATTCACCGCAGCCGACAAGCAGAAGTGCAAGAACCAACCCGGTCGCTGCGCGCAGGGTCGCAATCCTCTCAATACCCAAATCGACCAATGCAAACCTCCGTGCCCGGCGATAATACGCGCGTACATCCCACGGCCGCAATTGAGTGAAACGCCAGCATCTTTGCCACCGATACGCGCCGGTGCGCCCATATCCGACGCTTCATGTACCAAGATTTGATTAATGTTGGTACAGAGGCCGCGATTCTTTGCCTATTTCTCCGCAAAGTCCAGCGTTCCGCCACGGGGGTTTGTCAAGCCGGAGCGAATTGAATTTTCGCCAAGTCAATGATATAATTCACATATTCGGATAATTTGGCCCGCCGCCGCCTTCCGGGGCGACCCAGTCGATATTTTGGGTCGGGTCCTTTATGTCGCAAGTTTTGCAATGGACGCAATTTTGCGCATTTATTTGCAGCCGTGGCGCACCGCTGTCGTCGCGCAGAATCTCGAATACACCGGCTGGGCAAAAGCGCTGTTCGGGCGCGTCGTAGACGGCAAGATTGACCGAGATCGGCACTTTTGGATCCCTGAGTTTTATGTGGGCTGGTTGATTTTCCTCGTGGTTCGTGTTCGAGATGAAAACCGAGCTTAATTTGTCGAAGGTGATCTTCCCATCGGGCTTTGGATACTCGATCTTGGGGCACTCGCGCGCCGGCTTGAGGCACTTGTTATCCGCATGCTGCCGCAATGTCCAAGGTGCGCGGCCGCGCAAAACATATGTATCGAACCCGGCGTGAATGAGACCGGCATGAAGCCCCCAGCGGAAGCCCGGGCGGATGTTGCGCACACGGCGAAGTTCCTCCCAAAGCCAGCTCGATTTCAGTTTCTCGGTATAGGATCGCGGCTCGCCGCGGCCGTCGCCCTCGCCGAGCGTGTCGAACACCGCTTCCGCAGCGCATATCGCCGATTTCATAGCGCCATGAGTGCCCTTGATCTTGGGGACGTTTAGAAAGCCCGCGGTGCAGCCGATCAATGTCCCGCCGGGGAATGTCAAGCGCGGGATCGACTGAAAGCCGCCCTCGTTGAGCGCGCGAGCGCCATAGGCGATGCGTCGTCCCCCTTCGAAATAAGAAACGATTGCGGGATGAGTCTTGAAGCGCTGGAATTCGTCAAAGGGTGACAGATACGGATTCTCGTAGTCGAGCCCGATCACAAAACCGACGGCCACCTGATGATTTTCGATATGATAGAGAAATGAGCCGCCATAGGTGCGCCGGTCGAGTGGCCAGCCGACTGTGTGGATGACCAGGCCTGGGCTGTGATTCGACGGAGTTATCTCCCATAACTCCTTGATGCCGATGGCAAAGGTCTGAGGGTCCACGCCGTCGCGCAACTTGAACCGATCGAACAGCATTTTTGTGAGTGAGCCGCGGCAGCCTTCGGCGAAGAGAGTCTGCTTTGCGCGCAATTCCACGCCGGGCGTGTAACTCTCCAAATGCTTGCCATCCTTGGCGATCCCCATATCACCGGTCGCGACGCCGACCACCCGGCCCGCTTCGTCGTAAAGAACTTCCGAGCCGGCGAAGCCTGCATAGATCTCAACGCCGAGTGCCTCGGCCTGTTTCGCAAGCCATCGGCACACATTGCCGAGGCTGACGATATAGTTGCCCGCATTGTGCATCTGGGGTGGGGTCGGCAGCCGAAACGCGGATTTTTTCGTCAGATAGAGGAAGCGATCGTCGCTTGCAGGCGTATTGAGTGGTGCTCCCCTTTCCCGCCAATCGGGTAAAAGCTCGTTGAGGGTACGCGGCTCGATGACCGCACCCGACAAAATATGGGCGCCGACCTCAGAGCCCTTTTCGATGACACACACGGAGATTTCGCGCCCCGCAGCGGACGAAAGCTGCTTCAATTTGATCGCGGCCGAGAGACCGGATGGCCCTGCACCCACGATGACGACATCGAATTCCATGGCTTCGCGCGACATATTTTCCCCTCCCCGCGGCGACGTCCGCCTGAAACGCCTTGCCGGTTGCACGCATGCGGACCGCTTAAGCTGACACACCGATCATCGGACTGATAGAATTATGCCATGAAGGGAAGAAGGGATAGAGCTTCGATGGTCGCGGCGCTCGCTTGGCAGATCGATGCCGGGGCGGATGAAGCGATCGGTGAGATACCCATCTCCCGCTATCGAAATGCCGTTGGACTGGCGGAGGCGGTCGGGAACCCGATTGGTCCAGTGCCGAACGAAGGGGCATCCGAGTCAAAACCTGCGCTGACGACTGCGACCTTCACTCGCACGATTTCGCGGCCGACACCGACCCTCAAACCGGCTATCGACAATACGCGCGCCGCGCGCGAGCTTGCGAATGCGGCGAATACGCTCGAGGATCTCAAGGAAGCGCTTCGCGCCTTCGATGGCTGCCCGCTCAAGGAGACAGCGACCAACCTCGTTTTCGGCGACGGCAATCCGCAATCGAAAGTCATGCTTATCGGCGAGGCGCCCGGTGCTGATGAGGACCGCCAGGGCAAACCCTTCGTCGGCGTTTCCGGTCAATTGCTCGATCGTATGATGGCGTGGATCGGCCTTGACCGGACGAGCTTCTACATCACGAACATCCTTTATTGGCGACCACCCGGCAATCGGCAGCCGACCGCCGCCGAGATCGCCGCTTGCTTGCCATTTGTCGAGCGCCACATCGAGATCGTCGACCCGTCACTATTGGTGTTCGTCGGCGGCTCATCTGCCAAGACGCTGCTCGGACGAAACGAGGGCATCATGCGCCTGCGCGGACAGTGGTTCCAATATCAGAGCACCGGAATGTCTCGACCGATTCCCTCGACGGCAATTTATCACCCTGCTTATCTCCTGCGCTCGCCCGGACAAAAACGCAGTGCCTGGCGGGATCTTCTTGCGGTGAAGGCGCGTCTTCAAACGGTACCGTAAACGTTTGCGATAGCGGAATATCTTGACAATTCGCGTTTCGCGAATATGCCAGCAAGTCTCCAAGGGTTGCCACAGCGGTCACGATCCGCTATTTAGGTCTCGTGACGTTGCGACAAATACTAAAACAAAATGTGAATATACGGGCACCGCGCGTGCCGACGGGGGGCGGTTTCCTACTGCTCCTTAGCTTGGCATGTATATCCGGCACGATGCCGGTCGCGGCCGCTGCAGAGGGCGATGGCGTGGAAACCGCATCTCTCTCCGCGGGCGGGTTGCGTCCATACGACGAGATTCCTTTGCCGCTGCCGCTCAAAGACGAGGACGCGGCTCGTTATCGCCATATCTTTAAGCTGCAGGAGCAAAGCCGTTGGTCCGAGGCGGACCGCGAAATCGCGAGGCTCACCAACAGAGTCCTCGTCGGAGAGGTGTTGGCCGAACGCTATCTATCGTCGAATGCTTATCGCGCTAAGTTCATCGAGTTGAGGAATTGGCTGGCAAACTACGCCGATCACGCCGATGCGCCCGGCATATACAAGCTTGCCGCGAAACGCATGCCACGAGGGGCGACACGCCCCCGTAATCCGGAAGGCACCACTTTTAATGCTGCCGCCGACGAGACCGCGGTCAGCGATAGCGTTCGATCTCTCAGCCCGTCGGCTCGGCGGCGGCTTGCCCGCATGCGAAGCGCAATCCGACACGACATCGACGAAGGCTCCTATGGTGCGGCTCGCGAATTGCTCGCGAGCCCCGAGGTGCAACGTCTTTTCGATCCGGTCGAATACGGCCGGCTCGACGCCGAGATCGCCGACGGCTACGAAGCGCTCAACCAGGGTCGCGACGGGCTTGAGGGTTTGCCGGCCGTGCGAAGCAAGCGGGGCCCTGCGGCCGAGGAGTGGGACAGTGGACTGGCCGCTTGGCAGTCAAAGAAATACGACGTGGCGGCCCAGCATTTCGAGCGGCTGGCGATGATCGACTCCATCGATTCCTGGACCCGTGCCGCAGGTGCCTATTGGGCCGCGCGGAGCAACCTTCGCGCGGGCGAACCCGACAAGGTCCCGCATTGGCTCGAGATCGGCGCAAATTTTCCCTATACCTTTTACGGCATTCTTTCGCGCAAGCTTTCCGGCAAGTCGTTTGACTACAACTGGGACCTACCGGCCTTCACCCGCGTAGACTCGGCCCAAATCAACGCAACCGGTGCCGGCCAGCGCGCGCTTGCGCTTATCCAAATCGGCGAAGACGCCCGCGCCGAGCGGGAGCTTCGACGCATAAACTCAGCACAGCCCGAGATGGCGCATGCACTGCTCGCCGTGAGCCAGCGAACCGACATGCCCTCCCTCGCCGTGCAGCTTGCTAAGCAGGTAACGGACAAGAACGGGCGACACTACGACGCGGCACTCTATCCGGTTCCGTCCTGGCAGCCGGCGGGCGGTTATCGCGTCGATCGAGCATTCGTTTTTGCGCTCATTCGACAAGAGTCGAATTTTTCGGCTCAAGCAAAGAGCCAACGGGGTGCACGCGGATTGATGCAGCTTATGCCGAGCACGGCGCGCTTCATCTCTAGCGGAACGAGCTATCGCGGTGCTAGCCGTCAGCTTTCCGACCCCACTCTCAATATAGCGCTCGGACAGAATTATCTCGCTCATCTCATGGGCACGGACTTCATCGGCGACAATCTTTTTTGGATCGTGGCCGCATACAATGGCGGCCCGGGGAATCTCGCGCGCTGGCAGCGAGAGATCCAACCGGCCGACGATCCGCTCGCCTTTCTCGAGAGCATCCCAAATCGCGAGACTCGCGAATTCGTCGAGCACGTCATGGCGAATTATTGGATCTACCGCGATCAGCTTGGTCAGACGGTACCCGAGCTCGACGCTATTGCCGAGGGCAAATGGCCGACCTATAAGTCAACCGACGGCAATTTCATTCCGGCGGTGACGAAAAATGGCGGGAATTGATGAAAATCGCCCCTTCGTTCCGGTCAACATCGCGGTCCTGACCATTTCCGACACACGCGAGGCTGCTGCCGACAAATCGGGCGACACACTCGCCGAGCGTCTCGTCGGCGCGGGCCACAAGCTCGCGGCGCGAGCGATCGTCAAGGACGATATCGCCGCGATCGTCGCCAAGCTCAAGGAATGGATTGCCGATCCCACAGTCGATGTCGTGATATCGACTGGCGGTACGGGGGTCACCGGTCGCGACGTGACACCCGAAGCACATCTCGCGGTGTACGAAAAGGAAATCCGCGGCTTTGGCGAGCTATTTCGGATGCTTTCCTACGAGAAAGTCAAGACCTCGACCATGCAATCCCGTGCTGTGGGGGGGGTTGCAGGTGGGACCTACCTTTTCGCCTTGCCCGGAAGCCCGAGCGCATGTCGCGACGGCTGGGACGAGATTTTGCGCTGGCAGCTCGATTCGCGTTATCGCCCCTGCAATTTGGTCGAATTGATGCCGCGGCTTCAGGAACATCTGAAGCGCGCAAGCTGAGAACGCTCGCGCCAACGCAAATAGCTCTCGCCGTCATCCACGTCATCGAGCTCTGCGAGCATTGCCACGCGTAGGCGCGGCGCCACACCGGCGAGTGTATCCGCCAGCGCATATGCACTCGACCAGCGAACATTATGGAAGAGTGGCGGCAATCGAGGCCGGCGCCTTGCGCCGACCAGCCAGTAACCCCCGTCCTTCGCCGGTCCGAATACGAGATCGTGACTGCCCAATGTGCGGAAGGCGGCGTCGATTTGCCAACGCTCGATTTCCGGGATGTCGCTCCCGACAATCACGACAGGACCGGGCGGCAATTCGTTCAATGGACGACGCATGCGCGCGCCTAGGTCGCCCCGACCCTGCGTGCGCCGCGTGATTCCGCGCGGCGAGATACGAAGCGTCTTCACCCGCCCCTCCGGCGAAACATAGAGCCAGCATTTCCAGCGCCTGTCGCGCCCAAGGCGGCGCATGACGAGAGCAAGCGAGTTACGGTAGAAACCAAGTGCGGCAATTCCGCCGATATCGGCAGCCAGGCGGCGCTTGACCCTGCCGAGGCGTGGGATTTTTGCCATGATGACGAGATGCCGCCTCACTCTCATGCGTAGAGCCGGCGTATGAGGCCCGGCGGAATACCGAGGAAATAGAGCGCGAGGCAGGACAAATTACGCATCGAACGCAGGAGCCACCCGTCGCGCCGATAGCGTTCTGCCGATGTAACGGCGCGCGAATTAAGCATGATGAGGCGCCTGCGCCCAATGCGTCGCACCATATCGACGTCCTCCATGAGCGGCAGGGGCGCGAAACCCCCAAGTTCGCGGTAAAAGTGCTGGGCGATCAAAAGACCCTGATCGCCGTAAGGCATTGCAAGGAGGCGGCATCGCAATGCGACGATGCGCTCAAGGCGGCGTGCCGAAGCACTATTGTCGTCGAGCGCAAAGCGAAATACCGCGGCGTGCTCAGCATTCTCCGGCCGCTCGATGAAATGCGTAACCTCGCGGCTCCATCCTGGCACGAGACGCGTATCAGCATGGAGGAAAAGGAGCCAATCGCCCCGTGCCGCTTCACCACCCGCCCTGAGTTGACTGCCGCGTCCCGCTTCGATGGCGAGCACTCTGGCGTTGTGGCCGCGCGCGCGGGAAACGGAATCGTCCGACGATCCGCCGTCGACGACAACGTACTCAAACGTGATGGCGGCTTCCCGCAGCTCGGCAAGTGCGTTAAATGTGGCATCGAGCGTCGCGGCTGCGTCGAGAGTCGGGATCACGATGCTGAGCGAAGGTGTCACGCGTTTCCATTGGGCGAGTTGCGGCGATACACTCGCCTACCACAGACGGGTGCATGGCCCAACTGAAAACCATGGCGATTGCTGAGGACAATCCGATATCGATGCTGCCCAACCTCGTGGCTTGCCTCGAAGCCTTGCGCGCACTGCCGGATTTTGCGGCACTTGACGCCAATGCGCTCGAGCCGGCCGGCTTCACCGGAATGGCGCACGATCACATCCGCATCAAGGGGCAAGGCCTCATCCTGCGCGTCCCCCGTGTTTCACAGTGGGGCCTCGCCGCCGTCGTCAATCTCGCCTATCAAAGTGCGTGCTTCCGCCGCGCCTACGCAAGCGGCCATACGCCAGCACTCCATTCGGTGCTGCCGCCGAGTACCGATTTGCCGATGGGGGCACTTCTCGTCGAGGAGATCGAGGGCCGTAAGCCTCGCCTTCCAGGAGATTTGGCTGCAATCGGAGCAGCGATCGGCGCCATGCACGGCCTCACGCTCCCGCGAATCGAGGATCGCCGCCCACTCCTCTCACCGATCAATTCGCTTGCGGCGACACTTAAAACCATCACATTGCAAGCGGCTTTTCTCGAGTCCGCCGGACTCAATGTGGACACATTGAGAGCTCTCCGCGACGAGCTCGATTGGGCCCGAAAATTCGTCGACCGATATGCACAGCCGACCGAGCCGACATCCCTCATTCTGACCGACAGCCATCCGGGCAACTTCGTGATCCACCTCTCCGGGAAGGCCTTTTTTGTCGATCTCGAAAAGGCGCTCTATGGGCTACCCGCAATCGACTTGGCGCATGCAACACTGTACACCTCGACGCGCTTCGATCCCGATATCGACGCCGTCCTGACCGAAGGGGAGACGGCGAGCTTCTATCGGGATTATTTGGCGAAGGTAGAGGCGAGACGTGCTGCGCAGCTTCGGCCGTGGCTCGCCCCGCTTCGGCGCCTCGTTTGGCTGCGGACAATGACTTGGTGCGCCAAATGGACGGTCGAATCGCGCGGGAGCGGCGGGTGGTCGCGGCAGCGGCTCGATGCGCGCACGCGCAGCCATATGGAGGCGTGCCTCAAGGACTTCTTCGATCCTGCGACGGTCGCGCGTCAGCGCAGCGAATGGAGCGGCGGGCGAGCCGTCGAGTTCGGCGCGTGAGCAAAAAGGCCGCTGCGGAATTTCCGAACATCGATCCCGCAGCCCTCGCTGCGGGCCTCGATCGGGACGGCTATACAATCGTCCCCGCTCTTCTTGGTGCCGATGCTTGCCGCGATCTTGCGGCACTCTATGACCGCGAAGAGCTTTTCCGAAGCAGGATCGTGATGGCGCGCCATGCCTTCGGCCTCGGCGAGTATAAATACTTTCGCTATCCCCTGCCTTCGGTCATTCAGTCGCTCCGCGAAACCCTATATTCCCACCTCGTCGTAACGGCCAACCGTTGGTGCGAGTGGCTCGGCGCCGAGGAGCGCTATCCCGCGACACTTGTCGACTATCTTGCAATCTGCCACGAGGCGGGACAGGCACGCCCCACGCCCCTCATCCTCAAATACGAAGCGGGCGGCTACAATTGCCTCCACCAGGACCTCTACGGTGCTCTGGCCTTCCCGCTCCAGGCGACGATACTGCTTTCATCGCCGAGGGACGATTTCACCGGCGGGGAATTTCTCCTCGTTGAGCAGCGTCCGCGTGCCCAATCGAAAGGCGAGGTGGTAGCCCTCGCTCGGGGAGACGCCGTCATCTTTGCGGTCAATCGGCGGCCTGTCGCGGGCAAGCGCGGATTCTACCGCGTTGCCTTGCGCCACGGCGTGAGCCGCGTGCACAGCGGCCATCGCCACACCCTGGGCATCATCTTCCATGACGCCGCGTAAGCACGCCAAAGGGCATTGCCGGGTTCCCGATCGATGTTCTTGAAATGTTCTGGCAACTACACTAAAGTCCCGCGATGGACGAAAGGCTGCCTGATATGCCTCGCAAAGGGCGAGGAGCAGTGTCGAACGCGACCGGCCGCTTCGAGCCTACGCATTATGAGCGCACCGACGACGGTTGGGGCCGAGCGACACCGGGCGACAGCGACGACGAACCGCCTCCCCTACGCACGACGGTCACACTCGATACCTCGCGTTCTGCGATTGTGCGCAACCAATCGCCTGACATCCCATTCGACCGTTCGATCAATCCCTATCGGGGCTGCGAGCATGGCTGCATTTATTGCTTCGCCCGGCCGACACACGCGTATCTTGGTCTGTCACCCGGCCTCGACTTCGAGAGTCGGCTTCTTGCGAAGCCAGACGCTCCAAAACTTCTCGCAGACGAGTTGCGCAAGCCTGGCTATCAGGTCGAGCCGCTAGCCCTCGGCACCAACACCGATCCGTACCAGCCGATTGAGCGCGAGTTCAAGATCACGCGCGGCATTCTCGAAGTCCTGCGCGACTACAATCACCCCGTCATGATCACGACGAAGTCGACGCTCATCCTGCGCGACCTCGACATTTTGGCGCCGATGGCAGCCAAGGGCCTCGCGCGCGCTGCCCTCTCCATCACGACCCTTGACCCCGATACAGCCCGAGTGATGGAACCACGGGCGCCGCGCCCGGAGCGGCGACTTGAGACGGTTCGCGCGCTGAGTGCCGCAGGCATTCCGGCGTCCGTGTTGACGGCACCCATCATTCCCGCCCTCAATGACTGGGAAATCGAGCGTTTGCTCGAAGCCTCGGTTGCGCATGGCGCGGTCGATGCGGGTTACGTGCTGCTGCGCCTTCCGCTCGAGATCAAGGACCTCTTCATCGAGTGGCTCGAGGCGCATTTCCCCAAGCGCGCCAAGCATGTGCTGGCGCTCATGCGCGAGATGCGCGGCGGCAAGCTCTACGACGCAGAGTTCGGCACTCGCTTTTCGGGAAAAGGACCCTATGCCGAAATGATCGCGAAGCGATTTCGCCTCGCCTGCAACAGGCTCGGCATCGGGAAAAAGCGCCGGCGCCTCGATTGCTCACAATTCATGCCGCCGCCGCGAACTGGCGATCAGCTTGCACTATTTTGAGTCCGAAATTTCAATCGGACGAATCGCCGATGGATCGACCCAGTTTTCCGGCTGATTGGGATCGGGTGTACTCTGGAGCTCTCAGGAGATAGAATTACGCCCTATTCTTTCGAGGAGCGTCCCAGCATGAAGGCAATCCTGAAGGATCGCGTGGTCGCGGAAAGTGACGACATTGTGGAATGTGGCGGCTATCAATATTTCCCGAGTAATGCGGTAAGGAAGGAATGGCTCGTGAAGGCGCCCAAGACGGAATCGGATCGCGCCTGCCCTCACGGGGTCCAATTCTATGATGTCGTGATCGATGGGGTGCCCCACAAGCGCGCCGCCTGGTCCTACGAGGCGCCACGGCCCTCGATGAACCAAGTCGCCAACCGTTTTGGCTTTTGGGAAGACGTCGAGGTGCGCTGAAACTCATATCCCTTGATGCACTGTCGCCGTGCCGAATCTCTTCCACGAGCTTGAAGCGACGGGCGTCGTCTGCGGCGTGGACGAGGCCGGACGCGGACCCTGGGCGGGGCCGGTTGTGGCCGCCGCCGTCATTCTCGGGCGCAGCCGTGCTGCACTCTGCGCGCTGCCCGCAGTTTTCCTCAAAGATCTCGACGATTCGAAGCGCCTCGCGCCAGAGCGCCGTGAACGGCTTTGCCATGCCCTCCGCGAAGCCGCGCGGGACGGATCAGTCGTTTTCGGCATCGCGGCGGCGAGCGTTGCGGAGATCGATCGACTCAATATCCTAGGCGCTACACACCTTGCCATGGCAAGGGCCGTTGTCGCACTTCGCGTGCGTCCCGACCTCGCGCTGATCGACGGCAATCGCGCGCCGCCGCTTCCTTGTGCAGTCAAAACGATCGTTCGCGGCGACGGGCTGAGCCTGTCGATTGCGGCCGCTTCGGTGCTTGCCAAGGTCACCCGCGACCGCCTCATGTCGCGACTTGGTGCGCGCTACCCCGACTTCCGTTGGGAACAAAATATGGGGTATGGCACGCAATTTCACCGCGAGGCCTTGTATCGCCATGGTCCCACCCCTCATCATCGCCTGAGCTTCGACCCGGTGCGATCGCGGCAGGGTTCGTTAAGTATTTGACTCCCAATATAAAAATTCTTGACCCGCCGAGTCGCTTGACTCAAAGTGTGCTCCCTCCAGGGGAGCCGAATGAAACTAAACCAGATCCTGATCGGCGATTGCATCGAGCAAATCGGCTGGCTGCCATCGGGCTCGGTCAACATGGTGTTCGCCGACCCGCCCTACAATCTTCAGCTCGCTGGCGAGCTTCACCGGCCGAACAATAGCCGCGTCGACGGCGTTGACGCCCTGTGGGACAAGTTCGACGATTTTGCCGCCTACGACTCGTTCACCCGCGCCTGGCTCGCCGCCGCCCGTCGCGCACTCAGCGACAATGGCACTCTCTGGGTGATCGGCAGCTACCACAATATCTTTCGCGTCGGCGCCATCCTTCAGGAACTTGGCTTTTGGATCCTGAACGACGTGATCTGGCGCAAGACGAATCCGATGCCGAATTTCCGCGGCCGTCGCTTTACCAACGCGCACGAGACGCTCATCTGGTGCGCCAAGGACCAGAGCGCGAGGTACACCTTCAATTACGAAGCAATGAAAGCCCTGAATGAGGAGCTCCAGATGCGGAGCGACTGGCTGATCCCCCTTTGTACCGGCGCCGAGCGTGTCAAGAACGGCAGCGGAAAAAAAGCGCACCCCACGCAAAAACCCGAAGCACTCCTTCACCGCTGCATCATGGCCGCGACCAAGCCCGGGGACCTCGTGCTCGATCCATTTTTCGGCACCGGAACCACCGGCGTGGTCGCCCATCGGCTCGGACGCAGGTTTATCGGCATCGAGAAGAATGCCGAATATGCGCGGATCGCGCAGGATCGCATCGCAGCCGTCGTGCCGAGCGACGATCCCGCTGTGATCGCACTCAAGGCCAAGCGCGAGGAGCCACGTATTCCTTTTGGCACGCTCATCGAGCAAGGCCTCGTGCGACCGGGCGAAATCCTGGTCGATCCCGCGCGCCGATTTAGCGCCAAGGTGCGGGCGGACGGTACCGTCATCTCAGCGGAGCATAGGGGTTCAATTCACCAGGTGGGGGCCGCCGTGCAAGGTGCTCCCGCCTGCAACGGCTGGACGTTCTGGATGGTGGTCCGAAAGGGTCGTCTTGTTCCAATCGACCTTCTGCGTCAGCAATTTCGCGCGGAGATGGAGCGAGTGAGCTAAACGCTCTCGCAAACTCCTCCTCTCATGTGCTCAACTCGCCGCCGCGGCCGCATCGACACTCGGCAGAACGAGCGTAACACGAAGCCCGCCGAGACTTGCACTCCCGAGCGAAACGCTGCCGCCGTAGAGCTCCGCGATATCGCGCACGATCGCAAGCCCGAGCCCTGTGCCGGGGACGGCCTCGTCGAGGCGCTTACCGCGCTCGAACACTTGCGCACGCTCCTCCGGGGAAAGCCCGGGTCCATCGTCCTCGACGTCGACGACCGCGCGCTGGTCCGCGCGCGCGAGCTTCACCACGACGCGTTTTCGTGCCCATTTGCAGCCATTGTCCATGACGTTGCCGAGTATCTCCTCGAGGTCCTGCCGCTCGCCACGAAAGGCGATCCCGGGATCGCCTTCGACGGCGATAGTGATTCCCCGATCGATGTGGATGCGCTCGAGCGTGCGCTGAAGATCCTCGACAACCGGCAGGATGTACGTTCGCGCGCCGAGCACGCGGGCGCGCGCCGCCGTCCGCGCACGCGCGAGGTAGTGGTCGACCTGGCGTCGCATGACGCCGGTTTGTCGCGCCACGGAGTCGGCGAGCGGGCCCGTGGAGTCGCCCGACTCGTTCGAGAGAACTGCAAGCGGTGTCTTCAGTGCATGTGCGAGGTTGCCGACATGGGTGCGTGCGCGTTCGACCACGTCGGCGTTGTGCTCGAGCAGTGCGTTGAGCTCGTCCGCAAGCGGCTGCACTTCCTTTGGAAAGCTGCCCTCGAGCCGCTCCGCTCGCCCGGCGCGAATTGCCGCCAGTGCGGCCTCCATGCGTCTCAGCGGAATGAGGCCGAAGCGCACTTGGATGAATACCGCCGCAATCAATCCACCGCCGAGGAGTGCAAGCGCCCATGCAAGCGCTTTGTCGAACCGAGCCACCTCGCTGCCGATTTCACTTTGCTCCGCAGCGACAATGTAATGGAGCCGATCGGGCATATTTGGCAATGAAACGTCCCGCTCGACGACCCGTAGACGATTCTCGTCGGGGCCGTCGATTTCATAGATGAGGAGTGTACCGCCCTCGTCCGGCCGCGCGTCGAGCACCATGTCCCAAAGAGACCGCGAACGCAGGATTGGGCCATGCGGCCCCGCAATCTCCCAGTACCAGCCGGAATAGGGTTGCGTGAAGCGCGGTTCGCCGAGCCCACGCGCAAGCTCGAGCCGGCCCGCAGCACCCGCCCGGCTTACCGCGATAAGCCCGTCGAGATAGACTTCAAGGCGTGCGTCGAAGCTGCGCTCGACCGAGTCCTCGAAGATGCCGGATAGTGCAAAGCCGCCTGCGACCAGCGCGGCGGCGATCCATAAGCCCGCCCCTGCCACAAGGCGAAAGGCGAGCGAATTGAATTTCACGGCGAAGCCTCGGGACCCTTGGCCCGTGAATCGGGCGGGGTGAGCTGATAGCCGAGCCCCCGAACGGTTTGAATCAGCTCGGCGCCAATCTTCTTCCTCAATCGTCCGATGAAGACCTCGATCGTGTTCGAGTCCCGATCAAAATCCTGGTCGTAGAGATGCTCCGTCAGTTCTGTGCGCGACACGACCCGGCCGCGATGGTGGAGGAGGTATGCGAGCAGTCGATATTCCTGCGCAGTGAGCTTGACTGGCACGCCGTCGCGAGTGACGCGAGAGCTGCGCGTATCGAGGCGGAGTGGACCGCATTCGAGCTCTGCACTTGCATGGCCGGCGGCCCGCCGGATAAGCGCCCTTAGCCGTGCGAGCACCTCTTCCATTTGGAACGGCTTCGTGACGTAGTCGTCCGCACCGGCATCGAAGCCCGCCACCTTCTCGCTCCAGCGATCGCGTGCGGTCAGGATGAGGACGGGCATGTTGCGGCCGGCACGACGCCACCGCTCGAGCACGGTAATGCCGTCGACCACCGGCAGTCCGAGATCGAGCACCACCGCATCATAGGCCTCGGCCTCGCCGAGGTAATGAGCTTGCTCGCCATCGTGGGCGAGGTCGACCGCGTATCCCGCCCCTTTTAACGCCTCCGCGATCTGGCGTGCGAGTTCAGGGTCGTCCTCGACGGCGAGGATACGCATGGCTCACGAGCCCGCGTGGCAGGCGTCCAAGGCGCCCTGTCCCTTCACTTTGAGGATTTGGGTCGTCGCCGCATCGACGTCGAGGCGAAGGATATCCCCTTTGGGCATCATCATGCGCAGTTGGTAAAGCCAGAGGTCGCCGCCCTCGCGGGAGGTGCGTTCAAGTTCGACCTCGATCACTTTGCCGCGGCAGCGACTCTGGACCGAATTCACGATCTCGCCCAAAGGCCGGATTTGACCGGAGGTGAGCGCTTCGCGTGCGAGTTCGTGGTCGTCGCTGGCCACAGCCAACCCTGGCGTTCCCGGCACTAGCGCCAGGGCCGCGACCAACGCACGTATTGGATCTCGCATGGTGCCTAAATAGGCCGCACCAGCTGAACGCGAGATGAACGCTTCTCTCAGCATAGGTTCAGGGAGAATAGTCGAAATTCAGAGCCGAAACAAATGGACCAGACAACAGCCGACGGCGTTCGCACCGCGCAAGGTCGGACTTGCCCGCTAACGCTGGACTTGAAATGCGAGGGCTGGAGACGGGGACATTCACGCATGCGCGACACACGTCTTTATACCACGGCCTTCGCGGCGGCTTTCGCCTCCTTTCTCGGCCTCGGGTCCGGCGCCGCCGCCGGCCTTGCGACCCCGCCGCAAAGTTACGAAAGCGAACGGATCGCCGGAGAGACGCTGCCAATTTGGCTGGTGCGCTATAAACTTCGTCAGCGCGGCTATCAGGACATCTATCGGGTCAATGTCGAGGGCGACGGTTTTGCGGTGCACGCGCACGACTGCTGGGGGCGTCACGTCAAGCTCTATGTCGACGGCTGCAGCGCTCAAGTGATTCCGCGTCCCGGTTTTGGCTTGGCGCACCTTTGTCTTGAAGATGTAGCACCCCATCTTGCATCGCTCGGCTACGACTGCCTGACCGAGCCGACTTACCGCGACGATCACTTTCAAGCGCTCGCTCGCGACACGGCGGGTGTGCGGAGTATCGTCAACATCGATCCGCTGAGCGGTGCGGTGTGGCTCGCGGATGCATAAATCGGCTTGAACGAGGCAAACAGGCATACATGCGCTGACCATCGACATTGAAGGCGTCCTTGCGCAACCCCTGAGCGCAAGGATTGCCGGGTCTGGACGCCGCGAGGCGACCTTGGCCGCTCTGCCTACCCTCCGTTTGCCAGAGCGTGCTCGACGACCTTCTTCATGACGGTGGGCAACGCGTGGTCGGAGAGACGGTCGAGGCGACACCAGCAGGGCATTTGCCCCTCGTTAGCCCCGATGGTGCGCCCGACCGTCTCTTCGAATTTTCCCGCCAGGACCGTGAGCTCAAGCTCGAAATGCGTAAAGCCGTGGCGTACTACGCCGGGGAGTGTGCGCCACGATGCCTCGGCCGGCGCGGCATGGCCTGCATCGGCAAGCGGCAATCCACCCACGCACCAATCGGTCGAAGGCAGCTCCATCAAGCCGCCAAGGAGGCCGTTTTCCGGCCGGCGCCGAAGCAACACCTCGGTGCCGTCGCGGATCAACCAAAACACATAGCCGGCGCGCAAGGGCCGCGCGGGCTTGGCCTGCCGGCGCGGCAGCACCTTCTCAAGGCCCCGCTTGTGCGCAGCGCATTGGCTGAACCACGGGCAAAGCGAGCATCGCGGCCGACGCGGTGTACAAATTACCGCCCCCAGATCCATCATCGCCTGCGCATGATCGCCCGGCCGCGCATCGGGCGTGAGCGTTTCGGCAAGCGCTCTGAGGCTCGCCTTCGAGTCCGGAAGCGGCTTCTCATTGGCAAAGAGGCGCGCCACGACACGTTCGACGTTGCCGTCGACAACCGTCGCCTTGCGATCGAAGGCGATCGCAGCGATGGCAGCCGCGGTATAGGACCCCACGCCCGGCAAAGCGCGCAAAGCTTCCTCGCTTTCGGGAAACTTGCCGCCGCGGTCATGACTCACGGCTTGGGCGCAGCGATGGAGATTGCGCGCCCGGGCGTAGTAGCCGAGTCCTTGCCATGCGTGGAGGACATCGTCGAGACTTGCTGCGGCCAACGCCTCGACCGTGGGCCAGCGCGCGAGAAAATCTACGAAGTAGGGCGCGACGGTTTTCACCGTTGTCTGCTGCAGCATGATCTCGCTGAGCCAGACTCGATAAGGATCGGGGCGCTCGCCCGCTGCAACGCGCCAGGGCAACGTGCGGCGATGGCGGTCGTACCAGGTGAGCAACGCGCGACGGAGCCTAACGATTTCACCGGATGAGAATGCGGCCGCATTCTCGCACGCCGCAATTTTTTTGGAGGCGGTAGTCGAGCGCATCATCAGGGCGTAACATAGGCGCGTTGGCGTTCCGTTGATAGCAGGAGATTGCCTTGTGAGCCGTTCGGGTGGCAGGCCGAGAAGCCTCGCGCTGCTCGTGCCGGG
>DASPOR010000234.1 GCA_035625915.1 Alphaproteobacteria bacterium
CGACGGATCCGACGGATCGTAGCTCGCCAAGGCGAGGAGGAGTGCGAAGCCGAACGCGACGAGGCCAGCACCCGCCAGTTCCGCAATGCGTCGCCGAAGGAAGGCCAAGGCCTCCGGCGGAAGAAGGGCGGTCATTCGCCCCGAACGTTGTGCGGCGGCACGCGCCATCAACTCAGCTCCCCACAATGAAGGCCAAGCCAACCCGCTTCGGTACAAAACAGAAACGAGTGTAACTGTGCCGGCGCAACGATACAAGTGTCGTTACCGACTGTGAACACAGTATCTCGCGGGCGTTATATATTTGGGCCACAAAGTCATGTAACGCAGATCGGCAGTTTATGTTTCGTTCGTTTTCCGCGACTCGGCGCTGAGATGGACGCCGGCGCTCTGTTCACTGAGAATTTTGTCCACACGCCGCGAGGCAATCCACCGCGTCACGGAACTGGAGCATCGACTGGCCCGAGTCCCAGTGTGAGGCAGATGCCGTGTGCGCGGCGTCATTACTGCCCGCAGAAACGTAACCTTTTCATTCGATGAGCGCGCCGTTTCAAGACGCGGGTGCCTGTCACGCTACGGGCATGGTCTTTGGTCGCGTCGTCGTTTGACTGGGCGCTGGCAATCACGAACCCTGGTTGATGTCGCTATCAAGTATTGATGCGACAACATTCTAAATGCTGAAAAAGATGGAGCATATTATCCAAATGATATCGGATATCCGACAAGACCATTTGGGGATAATACATTAGTAACGTATAATATTAAAAATAAATAATACGTCTTTTACTGCCGCCTCGATGGTTGGCCCAATGGTTGGCCCAGAGGTCGCCGAGACGCCCGATGCCTCAGAACTCGGCCCCATTGCGTCGATAGAAGATCGTGCAGCAGAGGAGCGCATCGACGATCTTGCCGTCCCCAGCCAAAGGAAAGATAGCGGTCTCGACTTCGGCGAACTCCGCCCGGTTCTTCAAAAAGATCTGCGGCTTGCCCCGCCGGCGGGTCGGAACACCGCTCTTCGCCACACCGCGAAAGTGCCGAAGCGGGCTCGGGTCGATTGCGAGGTGAGGGTGAGCCTCATCGGCCCAGCGCCCCGTGAAATCCTCGCCGACCAGCTCGACGATCCGGGTGCCGACGAGGCGATGCCGCAAACGAAACGGTTCCGGTTGCACGTCGAGGATCCAAATCCGCGGGAGGAGTGCGGGAATTGCCGTCGGATCGATATCCTGGCGCGATGGCAGCCCCACGGGCCGGTGAATGCTGCCCCAATAGCGGTACAGCGCATGCAGATTCGAATGCCACCCGGAGACATCGACCGCCGGGCCGCTCGCCGCCTCTTGGATCGCGAGGGCCATTTCTTTCAGCCCTCGCCCGGTTGGACGCACCCACGGCCACGAAGGTCTCGGCGCACTAGCTAACTCTTTTCTCCCCCCAGCGGCTTGGTTGACCGCATTACTTCCGGGCCTCTTCAGCGCCGGCGCCGGCTTCTCACGTGACCGTTGAAGCCGATAATTGCTCGATATAGTCGGCGCGAGCGTGCCGGCTGCACAGTGACATGGCTGTGACATTCTGGGCGCGATAAAGGCGCTGGAACGCATGGGTGTCTGGCATTTTCCCGCCGTGCCGAACCGGCCAGAAATCGGCCCGGTCTGGTGTGGCGAATTCGAAATTCGCCACATTGGGCGAGAGACCGGGAGCGAATTTCGGATTCAATGCCACACTAGTAACGTATTGTATCTAGTGTGGTATTCGGATTTGAAGCGCCTAAACGCGGATGCCACCAAAATGTTAGGAACTTCAAATCCACCACACGAGGCGTCGCGCACGCTTGGCCGGGCCGGGCTCGACCACCGGGACGTAGGAACCGTGCTACGGCACGACTTCGCCGTGAACCGTGAGATCGAGGCCCTCGCGCTCCACGTCCTCGGAAACGCGCAGGCCGATCGTCCAATCGAGCACCTTGAGGATAATCAGGCTCGCGATTGCGTCGTAGGCGATCACGGTCACGATACCGATCGCCTGGCTCACCACTTGGCCCGCATTGCCTTCGATCAGGCCCGGGGTCCCGCCATATTCGCTGATGGCGAAGACGCCGGTCAGGAGTGCCCCCGCGATGCCGCCCACCGCGTGGACGCCAAAGGCGTCGAGTGCATCGTCATAGCCCATGCCGTTCTTGAGGGCCGTAACCCCCCAATAGCAGACGACCCCGGCCACCGCACCGATGACGAGGGCGCCGACCGGTCCGACAAAGCCCGATGCGGGCGTGATGGCGACAAGGCCCGCGACCGCGCCGGAGCAGATGCCGAGCAGGCTCGCCTTCCCCTTGACCGCCCACTCCGCGAACATCCAGCTGAGCGCCGCCGTCGCCGTCGCGATCTGGGTCACCGTCATGGCCATGCCCGCCTGGAGGCCCGCGCTCGTCGCCGAGCCGGCATTGAAGCCGAACCAGCCGACCCAGAGAAGCGAGGCGCCGATCATCGTGAGCACGAGATTATGGGGCGCCATATGCTCGCTCCCGAGCCCCTTTCGCTTGCCGAGGACGAGGCAGCAGACGAGGCCCGCAACACCCGAATTGATGTGGACGACGGTGCCGCCGGCGAAGTCGAGCACATGCACCCACGCTTTATCATTGCCGCTATTGAAGAATCCGTCGGGGCCCCAGACCCAATGCGCGACCGGCGCGTAGACGAGCGTCGCCCAAAGCGCCATGAACCAAAGCATCGCGGAAAACTTCATGCGCTCCGCGAAGGCGCCGCAGATAAGGGCCGGCGTGATGATCGCGAAGGTCATTTGAAAGCACATGTAGACCATCTCGGGGATGGTCGGTGCGAGGGCGTTGACCGAAGGCACGTTCTTGGTATTCGCCGCGATGTCGCTCACCACCCCTTGCAGGAAGAGCCGGCCGAAGCCGCCGAGGAACGGCGTCCCTTCCGTGAAGGCGGTGCTGTAATTCACGATCGTCCAGAGGACCGTGACGACGCACGTGACCGCAAAGCTCTGCATCAAGGTCGAGAGCACGTTCTTCTTGCGGACCATGCCGCCGTAGAAAAGCGCCAGGCCGGGGACCGTCATCATCAGGACGAGCGCGACGGAGGTCAGCATCCATGCCGTGTCGCCCGAGTCGATTTTCGGCGGTGCTTCATCTGCGAGTGCTGCACTGACCATCGTCGCGAGTGTCACACTCGCCAATGCCATGACTCTTGCCAGTCCGGTCATTTGTCGCATTGAAAAACTCCCAATCTCGATGCCCTATCCAAATGGCTGGATCATCTTCGGCCCGCAATTGACGGCCGGGTGGAGGGTCCGGGTGCTGTCTCGCTCCCCTCTGCGAAGCGCCTGGACCGGTGGGAAATCTCAATTTCCATGCCAGAGATTTCCGGCCTGCTGCCGGTCCTCGGACTCACCGCTAATTCTTTGTTGTGCGGCGGGAATTGTTTTTCGCACGCCCCTAGCGCCGGGGCGGCGCGGACGGATCGATGCCCAATTTTTATGCGCCGTCGTTGGCGCTGCAAAAAACTTGGGCACGCAATGAAGGGCTCTCAAATCGCGCTCGCGTCCCGCTCGCCTGTCCGGATGCGGAGCGCTTGGGCGATCTCGAACACGAAAATCTTTCCATCGCCGATCTTGCCCGTCATCGCATGCTTCTGGACTGCGTCGATCACCGCATCGACCATTTCGTCCCTGACCGCGATCTCGATCTTGATCTTGGGCAGGAGATTCACCGCGTACTCAGCCCCCCGGTAAATCTCCGTGTGTCCTTTCTGCCGGCCGAAGCCTTTGACTTCGGAGACCGTGAGGCCCTCGACGCCGGCTTCCGTAAGCGCTTGGCGCACTTCATCGAGCTTGAATGGTTTGATGATTGCCATGACCAGCTTCATAACCACGGCTCCTTCTGCCTGATGACGACGGTGTTCGTCCGCGATGTCGAAGCAATTCAAATCGACCCCAAGGTTCCAACTTCAAGAAGCGTGCCGTCTCTTGAGGCGGCATGGAATGGCGAAATTGCGCGGGCGCCTGTGTGGCGGCCCATCCGCCCGTGCCCAATCGATGCGCAGAAAGGCGGCTGGACAGATTTGCCGGGGCGCGCGATGGTGGTGGCGTGACGGCAAAGCGCAAACAAGCCGGGCAGGAGAAAATCGCCGCCGACGTGCTCATCGTCGGCGGCGGAATGGTCGGCATGACCCTTGCCTTGGCGCTCGCGAATGCCGGGGTCGTCGTCGTCCTCTGCGATCGCGAATCGCCCGACGAGCGCCAAGACGCGGCTTATGACGGCCGCACGTCGGCGATTGCGTGGGGATCCTCCCGGGTCCTGAGCGGAATCGGCCTATGGCAGGCGATGGAGCCCCTGGCCGAACCGATTCGCGAAATCCGCGTCTCCGACGGGCCTTCGCTTCTCTTTCTCCATTATCGCCACGAGGAGGTCGGCAACCACCCCCTCGGCCACATTATCGAAAATCGGGAGACGCGAAGGATACTCGTGGCCGGGCTGCAATCCTCAGCGTACGCGAAGCACCTCGCACCGGTGCGCATCGTCTCCCTCGTTCGCGATCCCGCGGGCGTTCATGCAACGCTCGCCGACGGTCGCGAGATCGAGGCGGCCCTTGTCGTGGCGGCGGACGGGCGCGACTCGGGCCTGCGGCGCGAGACAGGCATCGCCGTCACGGAATGGTCCTATCCCCAGACCGGAATCGTCTGCACGATCGTCCATGAGCGTCCGCATCATGGCGTGGCGCACGAGCGGTTCCTGCCGGCCGGACCGCTCGCGGTCCTTCCGATGACGTCAGGGGCGAACGGTGAGCATCGTTCCTCCATCGTTTGGACGGAGTATGCTCGCCTTGCCCCAGCCCTCCTGGCGCGGGACGATGCGACGTTTTCCGCGGAGCTCGAGCGGCGCTTCGGTCCTTATCTTGGCAAGCTCAGGATCGAGGGTCGGCGCTGGGCCTATCCGCTCGCACTTCTGCACGCGGAGCGCTACACGGATACGCGCCTCGCTCTCATCGGCGACGCAGCCCACGCGATACACCCCATCGCCGGACAGGGCCTCAATCTCGGCCTGCGCGATGTCGCGGCACTTGCGGAAATCCTCGTCGATGCGCATCGCCTCGGCCTCGACCTCGGCGGCGGCGATCTCTTGGCGCGTTACCAGCGCTGGCGACGGTTCGACAATGTGGCGCTCATGGTCGCGACAGATGCGCTCAACCGCCTGTTCTCGAACAGCGTGCCGCTCGTGCGGTTCGTGCGCGATGTCGGTCTCGGGCTCGTCAACGAGCTTCCGCCCTTGCGTCGGCTTTTCATGCGCCATGCGATGGGTGTCGTCGGTGAGCTGCCTCGGCTCACGCGCGGCGAGCGGCTCTGAGGCGACGCCGTTTGCGTCCTTTCCTTGGTACGTCCCTTACTTGCGGCGTTCGGGTTCCCGACTGAGACCTCGAGCCTCGAGGGCCGCGAGGTAAGCACGCCACTTCTCATCCTGGTTCTCGCCAAGCTCGTAGAGATACGCCCAGGAGAATATTCCGGTGTCGTGAAGATCGTCGAACACGATGCGGATCGCATAATTGCCGACCGGTTCGAGCGAGATGATTCCCACATGCCGTCGCCCCGCGACTGTCTGCTTCTGGCTCGGGCCATGACCCTGAACCTCGGCGGAGGGGCTTTCGACACGGAGATATTCGGCCGGGTAGCGAAAGCGCTTGCCGTCGTCAAAATCGATTTCGAGCGTCTTCTCGGCCTTGGTCAGGCGGATTTCGACGGGCCAGTGCCGGGTGCCGAGCTCGCGGTTTCGACCGCCGGTCATAAGAGGGCTCTCGTCAACGCCACAACGTTATGGCTTCGCCGCCTCATCCAGGCGGCGCGCCTCATCGACCAGCATGATCGGAATCCCGTCTCGGATCGGATAGGCAAGGCCGGCCTGTTCACTGATCAGCTCATTGGCCTCGCGATCGTATCGCAATGGCCCCTTGGTCAGCGGGCAGACAAGGATTTCGAGCAGCTTGGGATCGACTCCCGATTTTGCGTCGGCCATCGCCGTCAACTCCCCGCGCTTCATTGCGCACCCATCAGTGGCGCGCCTCGCCCCCCTTGGTCCCGAGAATCGCCATCTCGAGCAGTGCGGTCATGACGCGGCCGCGCTCGAGGAGATTGGGAGATTCCAAGAGGGCCTGTTTCTCGCTCGGCTCGAACGGGCACACCATCGCGAGGGTGGTGACAAGCCGCTCGTCCGGGGTCGATTGAATCGCCTTCCAGTCCGCATCGATGTTCTGCAGCTTGAAATATTGGCGAAGGGCCTCGACCAGCCGTTTTCGCTCGATGACCCCGCCCGGCGCATCCTCGTAGTCGGCGCGATACGGCTCGAAATTGGGAATTACGCGCCGATAGCCGTTTACTGGGTCGATTTCGCGCACAATGTCGAACCGGCAGAGGCCGGCCAGCGTTATCTCGTAACGACCATCGTCGGTCTCGGCGAAAGAGACGATCCGGCCCGCGCACCCAAGCGAATAGACCTCGGGCACGCTTGCCTCACCCTGGCCTTCAAGCGGCTGCACCATGCCGATGATGCGCTCGCCCGCAAGCGCATCCCGCGTCATCGCGAGGTAGCGCGGCTCGAAGATGTTGAGCGGAAGCTTCCCGCCCGGCAGCAGGAGGACGCCGCTCAGCGGAAAGATCGGCGTCGTGCCGGGAAGCTGTTCGAAGGCCGGATCGAATTTGCTTCGGCTCATGTTGCGCGTCCGGTCACGAAAAGAGAAGTGCGGAGAGCCGCCGACGGCCAGCACTCACGATCGGATTGCCGTTGCCGAGCGCTTCGAAAAGTTTCAGGAGCTGCTTGCGCGCCGCCTCGTCATTCCATTTGCGGTCGCGCTTGATGAGGTCGAGAAGTTCCTCGACCGCCTCCTCGTTCCGGCCGCCGGCGTAAAGCCCGTTCGCCAGCTCGAGGCGGGCGGCGTTGTCCGAGGGGTTGGCTGCGACCCTGGCCCTCAGCTCGTCGATCGGTCCGCTCTTTTCGGCTTGCTCGGCGAGCTCGAGTGCCGAACGCGCGGCCGCGATCTCCGGATCGCCGGATTTTTCGGGCGGCACGCTTGCCAACAACTCCTTCGCTTGGGCGAGGTTGCCCGCCTTGGCGTGGCAACGCGCAAGGCCGCCGATAGCCGCAATGTTGTCCGGCTCCTGTTGGAGGATTTGGCCGAAGATCGCACTTGCCGTGCCGAGGTCGCCTTCCGCCATGAGCGCTGCGGCATGCTGGATCGCTTCCGCCGTCTCTGCCGCACCGTCGTCCGGCCCGCCTGCGGCCAGGAGCCGGTCGGCGAACGCCTTGACCTGGCTTTCAGGCAATGCGCCGACAAAGCCGTCGACCACACGCCCGTCGGCCACAGCGAACACGGCGGGAATCGACTGAACGCGAAATTGCTGGGCGATCTGCGGGTTCTTGTCGATATCGACCTTGACGAGGCGCAGTTTGCCTTTCGCCTGGCGCACGATCTTCTCGAGGATCGGGCCAAGCTGTTTGCACGGGCCGCACCAGGTCGCCCACAAATCGACGATCACCGGCGCTTCGCGCGAGGCGTCGATCACGTCCTTCTTGAAGCTCGCAGCGGTCGCATCCTTGACCAGGCCGGCGTCGCCGCCGGAAGCGGGGCTTCCGTGTTCATCGATGATTGTCTGCATACGCCTTCAATCCCCTTCTGGATCGCCTGCTGGCTTGCTTGGGCGGGATTGCCGCCCGGATGGCGGCGGGTCGCGATCCGTCCCGCTCTCTATCGCGCCATCTAAATGGCGGCTCTCCCGCGTTCTGGCAAGTCCACCCCCTCAAGCGGCCCCGGCGGCACCCTCAGCCGGAAGCGGGGCGTCGAAGTCCAGGATAAGCGGTTCATGCCCCGTCGAGCGCAGAAAGGCAAGGAGGTCCTGCGGGGAAATCGACGTGGTCTGGGAGTTGACGAGGGGGTGATAATTGAGGGGATCGCAAGCCATCATGCGCGTCTCGAGCACCACCTTGACCCTGCCCCCGCGATCGTTGACCACGCCGAAAGGTGTCACGGAGCCCGGGGTCACGCCCAAGAGGTCCATCAGCAGCTCCGGATTGCCGAACGAGAGGGTCTTCTTGGCGCCGAGCTGGCGCCGCAGGCGCTTGAGATCGACCGGACGATCCTCAAGGGCGACAACCAGCCAAACCCGATCGGCCTTGTCCTTGACGAAGAGGCTTTTGCAATGCCCGCCCGGCAACTTGCCGCGAAGCTGCTTGCTCTCCTCGACGGTGAACACAGGCGGATGATGATGATTCGTCGTGCGGAAGCCCAATTCCTGGAACCGGGCCAGGAGAGCCTCTGGTGTGACGGGCATCGTTCGTCCTCGATTTCGGCCCTAAAATAACGCCCTGCGATGGAAGCACAACCAGCGTCCCAATAATATGGTTAGTGCCTGTTAACTCTATTCCATCCTTGCAAATGGAGCCGATATACTTATTATCTCTCGGCTCCGGTGCGGGAGTAGCTCAGTGGTAGAGCATCACGTTGCCAACGTGAGGGTCGAGGGTTCGAACCCCTTCTCCCGCTCCAATCCTTCCTGAGAACCCTCCAAACGATCTCGTGCATGCGAAGGCTTCGTTTGTGCGCGCATTGCTATCGCGCTTGGGTCGTCGGACCGATCGGAGGCAGGTCGGGATCATTAGCAAGCTCATGGATCGACGCTGGGCGCAATGACGTCGGAAGTCGGCGGGCCGAGATCATGGCCGATTGCCGGAACGAACCGTGAATCCACGCATCATCGATCTTGCGATACGGTCGGCGCCCGAACGCGAGAAGTCGGCCACCGTCATGCAAGTAGAGATGGAAACACGGCCAATTCGCGCCGCGCTTGAAGCTTTGCGGGCGATTACGTGGCCGACTGGCCGTTCCCGCTCAGAATTCAATGACGCGCAGGGAGTAAAGGACGGCCGCGAGGAGGCCAGCGTAGAATACGACCACGGATACGAGGCCGATGGCGATACCGACGAGGAACCGCATGGCCCATTTCGACAATCCGGCCGGCCACCATGCCCTGGATTTGGCGAAATCGCTGAGCGCTGTGGCCATGCCGATCCTTCCTTCTGCCGGCCTCGGCTGAGCCGAATGCCCGCCGCACCTTATGCTATTGACGCGGCTCTCGGTTCGGGCCGACATTCCGGGTAATCGCCGCCGCGCTTCGAGTGCCAATTCGGCGCAGTGTGATCGATTTAAGTTAACAAACGCCGACTAAGCTCAAGGCCAAGAAAAAGCGGCGGGATTCGGAAGGCGAAGGGAGGGCTAAGATGGCTGCGCGCGCGCACGCACTCAAGGAAGAAGTGATCGGCAAGGTCATTACACTCGCCCGCGAGCGGCTGCCGCGGGGAAAATCCGTTCCTGCCGAAAAATTCGTCCGCCAGTATTACGCGAACGTGTCGCCCGACGACATCGTCAACGAGGACATCGACCAGCTCTACGGTGCTGCCCTCGCTTTCTACAATTTCGCGCGCACCCGCGAATCGGCCAAGCCGAAGATCCGCGCCTATAATCCGCGCCTCGAGGATCACGGCTGGAAATCGAACCACACGGTCATCGAGATCGTGAACGATGACATGCCATTTCTCGTCGACTCGGTGACGGCGGAACTCAATCGTCGGGAACTCACGGTCCACCTGATCATCCACCCGGTCATGCGGTTGAAGCGCGACGCCAAGGGCAATCTCGCGGAACTACACGTGCCGGCGGACGCACCGGACGGAATGGTCAGCGAGTCCTACATGCACGTCGAGATCGAGGAGC
>DASPOR010000235.1 GCA_035625915.1 Alphaproteobacteria bacterium
ACCGCGAAATCCGGCGTACCCATGAATGCGAGCCTAAGCCTATTCATGAAGCGGCTCCGCCGCCGTAGGTCACGCCGGCACCGCGTCCTTGAGCTTCTTCGTTTTCTGGAGCTTGCGCAGGATCATGCCGCGCTTCAGGGCCGAAATGTGATCGACGAACAGAACGCCGTCGAGATGATCGATTTCATGCTGGACGCATGTCGCGAGCAGGCCCTCGAACTCGGTTTCACGCATTTCGTTCTGTGCATCGCGGTAGCGCACCCGGCAACGCGCCGGCCGGGTGACCGGCGCATATTGATCGGGCAAGGACAAGCAGCCCTCTTCGTAGCTCGCCTGTTCCTCCGACGTCCAGAGGACCTCGGGATTCGCCATGCAATAGGGTGCTGGCTTGTCTTCGTCCTTCGAGCAATCCACGACGATGACGCGTTTCGCCACGCCGACCTGGGGTGCAGCGAGCCCGATGCCGGGGGCCGTGTACATGGTCTCCAGCATGTCGTCCATGAGCTTGCGCACGCCAGCGTCCACGCGCTCAACAGGCTTGCACTTGATTTTGAGGCGCGGATCAGGTGCCGTGATGATCGACAAAATAGCCATGGTCCCGTGGCCGCTCCCGAGCAGTCCCAACTCCTTGGAACGGTTCCAAACCGTTAGGTTACGCTTAGGTATGGCTTTGGCGATGCAACGTCAAGCGACTCCTGAGCGCGTGATGGCGCGTCGACTCGCGGCACTATGGCGTTGCCAACCGTCGCGCCTTGCAAGGCCTGCGTGGTAATGTGGCCGCAATCGGCTGATGGAGAGGCCGCGGCTATGAGCATCCAATTCGTCGCCCTTGCCGGCATCGTTCTGCTCGCGGTCGCGATCGTTTTCGCTTTCATTCTTCGTGGCGGGCGGGGCGCGGCGGACGCTAGCCGACAGATCGGCGAAATCGCCGGCCGCCTGAGCCAAATGGCGAGTGCTCAGACCAGCGGCCTCGCCCAGATGTCCGACCGCCTCCAGCTTCAGGAGCGCCTTCTCGGCAAAATGCTGGAAGAGCGCCTCGATCGTGTCAGCGCGCGGGTGACCGAAACGCTCGAGAAGAACTCACTCGCCCAGGCGACCTCCCTCGGCGAACTCCGCGAGCGCATTGCCAAGATCGATGCCGCACAGGCCAATATCAATGAGCTTTCGAACCAGGTCGTGAGCCTCAATCAGATTTTCTCGAACAAGCAAACGCGCGGCAATTTCGGCGAATTGCAACTTCAGGATCTCGTAACGAGCGTGCTGCCGCCTTCGAGCTATAGCTTTCAGGCGCCACTCGGCGACGGCAAGCGCGTCGACTGCCTTCTAACACTCCCGAATCCCCCCGGCCCGATCGCGATCGATTCGAAGTTTCCACTCGAAAGCTACCGCGCATTGCGCAATGCCAGCGACGAAGCGACGCGTATCGCGGCGGGACGACAGTTCCGCGCCGACATGCTCAAGCATATCGACGATATCGCCGGCAAATATATCGTCGCCGGCGAAACCGCGGAGTCGGCGCTGATGTTCCTGCCGTCGGAAGCGGTTTATGCCGAGCTTCACGCCAATTTCGGTGACGTTGTCGAGGCGTCCTACCGCAGGCGTGTGTTCATCGTCTCGCCGACAACGCTTTGGGCGACGCTCAACACGATCCGTGCTGTGCTCAAGGACGTGCGCATGCGGGAACTTGCGGACGTCATCCAAAAAGAAGTGCAGACGCTTCTCGAAGACGTAAGGCGGCTTGACGACCGCGCTCTAAGGCTCCAGGGCCATTTCAATCAAGCCGTGGAAGACCTGCGGCAGATCGGCATTTCGACGAAGAAGGTGACCGAACGAGCCGAGCGTATTGAGGCCCTCGAGTTCGAGGGAGAAACCGACGCGATGCCGCTGCCCGAACGGGCGCCCGACAGCGTGAATCAAGGCAGGATCCGCGAACTTTAAACGCCGGCAATCGCCTCTTCCGGGCCCAAATATAATTCGGTGACGCTTCGTGCCGCACAAATACCTGTTGCGTGGCGTATAAGTTTTGCTAATTATTGGCGGTGAGTAAACTGAAGCGTAGGTATATTAAAATATACTAATGAAATATCTTCCGATGAAAATAGAGTCAGGTTTGCGGCTGCGAATACTTGCACTCGCACTTGCAACAACAATCGCGGCTTCTTCGACTGCACTCGGTCAACAACTAACACCCGGGCCGTATGTCTCCGGTTCGGCGGGCGCCCAGCTTCCTGGCACCCTCAAGCTCCAAGGCGACGGGGTGGATGAGAATATCGACCGCGACGTCGGAGCGGCGCTGATCGGCTCCGTCGGCTATGCCTTTCCGGATCGCATCCGGGTCGAAGCCGAGGCGAATTGGCGTCGCGGGACAACCGCGACCGTTGACGGTGTATCGAGCGTGGGGCATGTCTCCGAGTACGGCGGTCTTGGAAACGTCCTTTACGACATCCCAATCAGCGAGTCCTATACTGGCTATGTGGGCGCTGGCGTCGGCGTCGCGCGCGTAGGCTACACCTTCTCGCCTTCGGGCGGCACGGGAACGGACGACAGCGACGTGGCCTTCGCCTACCAGGGCATCGCCGGCATCGCCTACAACCTCAATAGCAACCTCGCACTTACCGCGGATTATCGATATTTCCGCACGACACCGGTTTCGATCCGCACGGAGTCGGGCGCGCGCACGAGCGGAGAATACGACGCGCACACCCTGACCCTCGGGTTGCGCTACAGTTTTGAGCATGGGACCTCGGTCGCGAGCCCGGTCGCCGCGAGGACCGGCAGCGCCCCCTTCGCCACGATTGCGGCGGCGCAAACCCAGTCCGACACAAATTCCGAACCCGACGCCACCCTTCAATCGGCGGCCGCCACGTCGCATTCGCCGCCCAAACCCGCCGAGCGCTCCTACGTCGTGTTCTTCGCCTTCGACAAGTCGGATCTCACGCCGGGGGGCCGTATGGTGATCGAACAGGCAGCGGCGGGCATCCGTGAGTCCGAGGTGACGCTGATCCGCGTCACGGGGCACGCCGATCGCGTCGGAACGGAGGAATACAACTTTCGCCTGTCGCTTCGCCGGGCGAACGTGGTCAAGGCCGAGCTGATCCGCCTGGGCATCGCACCGGATCAAATGGAAATCGCCGGCAAGGGAATGGCCGATCCAGCGGTCGAGACTCCACCTGGCGTGCGCGAAGCTCGGAATCGCCGGGTCGAGATCACATTCTAGTGTGGCATTGAATCGGAATTTCGCTCACGGTCCCGCACCCAGATGTGGCGGATTTCGGATTCGCCACAGGAGGCTTCGACCGGATTGAGCCGAGATACGCCCGCTGTTCCGATCCGAGCGCGTTCTTAGCGCGTAACGCAACGAAGCCGACCGGACGGGGCGAACGACTCAACTCGATCTTGCACTCGATGTTAAGCTGGCCGACGTGCCTTGAGTGCCGCCGCGAGCGTTCCATCGTCGAGATAATCGAGCTCGCCCCCGAGCGGCACGCCATGCGCGAGGCGGGTGACGGTGATATTGAGGCTTGCCAGTCGATCCGCGATGTAATGCGCCGTCGTCTGACCGTCGACGGTGGCGTTGGTTGCGAGGATCACCTCGCTGACGCGCTCTTCCCTGACACGCTGGACAAGACGCGGAATACTGAGCTGATCCGGCCCGACGCCGTCGAGCGCGGAAAGGGTTCCGCCCAGAACGTGATAGCGGCCCTTGAATAAACCCGCACGCTCAAGCGCCCAAAGATCGGCCACCTCCTCGACGACGCAGAGCACGCTCGAATCGCGGCGCGCATCGGCGCAAATGGTGCATGGATCCGTTGTGTCGATATTACCGCAGCGCGAGCAGGCCCGGACGTGCTTGGCTGCATCCGCAAGTGCTGTCGCAAGCGGTTCGAGCAGCGCTTCGCGCCGCTTCAAGAGATGGAGGGCGGCACGCCGCGCCGAGCGCGGCCCGAGGCCCGGCAGCTTGGCCAGCATTCGAATGAGACGATCGATCTCGGGTCCGATCATGTCCGGGCGAGGGCGCTCGGCGCTAGAAGGGGAGCTTGAGGTCGGGCGGCAGGGCAAGCCCGCCCGTCAATTTCTGCATTTCGTCCGCCACGTGGGCCTCGACCTTGCTTTTGGCGTCGTTGAATGCCGCGACGATCAGGTCCTCGAGCACGTCGATCTCCTTCGCATCGACAAGCGTTGCATCGATCTTCACGCGACGCATTTGGCCTTTGCCGTTGACGACAACCTTGACCAGCCCGCCGCCCGAAACACCGTCCTGCTCGAATTCTCCGAGCTTCTCCTGCATCGCTTGCATGCGCGCCTGCATCTCTTGCGCCTGTTTCATGAGTTGGCCAAGATTCTTCATGTCGTCACGCCTCCAAATCGCCGTCCATCGGAATATCGTCGGGAGGATCGGCACCGGTCTCCGTGCCCACCTCAGCATCCGTGGCATTGTCGAGCTGCACGCTGCGTTCGCGGACATTCTCGACCACAGCGCCCGGAAAGCTCTGCAGCAATGCCTTGACGAGCGGCAGGTCGGACGCCTCGGCGAGCCGATCGGCGGCTTCGCGCTTCGAGCGCACTGCGAGCGTTTGGTCGCCAGCCTCGTTCGAGACGGATATCGCCCAGCGTCGCCCGGTCCATTCCGAGAGGTGTGTCGTAAGGCGGGGAGCGAGGTTGGCAAGCGCGTGCTCCGTCGGTCGGAATTCGAGCCGACCCGGTTCGAAACGCACGAGATGGACGTTGTTGCGCAGATGGGCCCCGAGGATCGGCTCGCGGGCCTCGACCAATGCGACAAGCGCCTCAAAGGTCCCGAGTTCGAGCGATGGCGGCTTGGCGGCTTCCGGTGCCGCGGCGCCGGCCTCGGGAATTGCTTGCCGCGCCAAGGACGCCTCGGTCGGATGACGCATGGTGGGGGCGGTATTGGTCGCTGTGGTGTGTGACGCAGCGGATGCCGCATTTTGCGCACCCGCGGCCGGCATCGTCACCGATCCCGGAGTGGGCGCGCCGGATTCCCCGAGGGAGCGCACCAGTTCGGCCGGGCTCGGCAACTCCGCCGCGTAAGCGAGTCGGATAAGCGTCATTTCGGCTGCCGCAAGGGGGGAAGTCGAATTCAGCGTTTCGGAAAGACCCTTGAGAAGCATTTGCCAGGCGCGGCTCAAGCTCGCCATCGCGAGGGCGGCTGCCATCGCGCGGCCGCGCGCCTTAGCACCATCCGAGGAAATTGGACCGTCCGCATTTGGATCGATCTGGCAGCGTGTCAGCCAGTGGCAAATCTCGAGTAAATCCTGCAGCACCACAGCGGGATCCGCTCCCGCCTTGTAGAGATCGGCCATGAGCGCCAGTGCCGCCTTGATGTCGCCTTTCATTACGTCATCGAAGAGGTCGAGAATCTGCGCTCGGTCGGCTATTCCGAGCATGTCGCGCACTTGTTCCGCAGTGGGTGCCCCAGCGCCATGGGCAATCGCCTGATCGAGAAGCGAGAGACCGTCCCGCACCGAGCCGTCGGCGGCACGCGTTATGAGTTCGATCGCCTCCGACGCTAACTTTGCCCCTTCGGCGTCGGCCACCTTGGCCAAATGTGCGGCTAGAACGCCAAGATCGACCCGGCGCAAATCGAAGCGCTGGCAGCGCGAGAGCACCGTGATCGGCACCTTGCGGATCTCGGTCGTCGCAAAGATGAACTTCACGTGTTCGGGCGGCTCCTCGAGGGTTTTCAGGAGCGCGTTGAACGCTTTCGACGAGAGCATGTGCACTTCGTCGATGATATAGACCTTGTAGCGCGCCGCGACCGGCCGATAGGGCACTCCGTCGATCAGGTCGCGGATGTCTTCGACGCCGGTACGGCTCGCGGCGTCCATCTCGATCACATCGACGTCGCGGTCATTGGCGATCGCCACACAGTGCTCGCAAACACCGCACGGAGTCACGGTTGGCCCGCCCTTGCCGTCGACGCCTATGCAGTTGAGTGCCTTGGCAATGATCCGTGCCGTCGTCGTCTTGCCGACCCCGCGCACGCCGGTCAGCATGAAGGCGTGCGCCAGGCGACCCTGCGCGAAGGCATTGGAAAGTGTGCGCACCATTGCCTCCTGCCCGACCAGCTCTGCAAAGGTCGCAGGACGATATTTTCGCGCAAGGACGCGGTAAGGTGTCGCCTCACCGGAAAGGGTATCTGCGGTCATGACGCCCGGTGAAATTCCCCCGATCGAGAGCTGGCCCCCAATCGAGACCTGGCTCGTGCGGACCTCGTTCGCGCGAGACCCTCGATCCCGGACCGCGTCTTGAGGCCGCAACGTTGGGCAGGGAGGCTGACGAACGACCCGGGCCGACCTCGTTACGGCTGCTTCCTTCCGGACCTGACCGGGTTGGCGAGAAGCCCGTCCGCCGCCAACCTCCCGTGCGCCACTATATCAGGATTGGGCGCCAGAGTCGCAATAGCCAGAGTCGCAAATGGTTGGACAGCGCGTGGGAAGGTGCGGTTTGCTGGTCTGGCCCGGTGTGGGCGATTGCAGAACCGCTCGAGCTGTGCGAGTTTCGCGACCGTGATGCGTCCAAATTTTTATTCCCATAGCGGGCTCGATCGGGTGAGCCATCTGCGCAAGGAAGACGCCTGGCTTGAAGTGCTGGTCAGGGACCCGCGCACGAGGGTGGTACCCGTATGGCGGGCGCAAAACCTTTTCCGCCCCTTTGCGAACGCCGCGGAGCCGCCTGCCCCGCTCATGCCGACTGTCGACACGGCCGCACATCTTTTGAACGGCGACGCGCTCGTGATTCTGCTCGGCATGGTCGCAGACGTGGCCCATATCGCCCTCGACCTTTCGCACATCGGAGATCCCGCCAGCGTGATCGCGAGCACGGGGCAGATGGGCGAATTCGCCGATCTTCGCCGCCATGGCCCGTCCCTCGAACGACAGGCGGGTTCGATCCTCGCCTATGCCCGCGGCATCGTTCATTGGCACTCGCGCCATAGATTCTGCGGCGTGTGCGGCTTCGAGACGCGAAGCGCCCAGGCCGGTCATGTACGCATCTGCATAAATCCCGATTGCAATACCCAGCATTTTCCGCGTACCGACCCCGCGGTCATCATGTTGGTGACCGACGGCGAGCGGTGCCTTCTGGGCCGACAGGCGGTATGGATGCCCGGCATGCATTCGACCCTTGCAGGCTTCGTTGAACCGGGCGAAAGCTTCGAGGAGGCGGTGGCGCGGGAGGTCTTCGAGGAAACCGGGATTCGTGTCGGGAACGTCCACTATCACTCCTCCCAGCCCTGGCCGTTTCCCGCGTCGATCATGATCGGCTTTCACGCGGACGCCGAGACAACCCGCATCGACGTCGACCGCTCCGAACTCGAGGATGCCCGGTGGTTCGAGCGCCGCCAGCTTCTCGAGAGTCCCGAGGACGAAACCTTTCGGCTGCCGCGCCGCGATTCGATTGCGCGGCGACTGGTCGAGAGTTGGCTTGGCCGCGACTGAGCGGGAAAAGACATGCCGCGATTTGAGAAGGGGGTAGCCCGAAGCCTCACCGAACTGCCGACAGCTCGGCTTGATAGCGATAGGGGTGAGCCGGATAGACGCCGAGAATCTCGAAGCTCGTCGAGAAGAACTTCAGCTCCTCGAGCGCCAGTTTCAGACGCCGCTCGTTTGGGTGGCCTTCGACATCGGAATAGAACTGGGTCGCGGTAAAGCGCCCGCCGAGCATGTAGCTTTCGAGCTTCGTCATGTTGACGCCGTTGGTGGCAAAGCCGCCGAGTGCTTTATAGAGTGCTGCCGGCACGTTGCGGACATTGAAGACGAAGGTCGTGATCACCGGTCCGCGCGCAGGATTGGGATCGACCGCCGCCCGCGCCATGACGAGAAAGCGGGTCGTGTTGTGGTCCGCATCTTCGATATTGGCGCCCAGGATTTCCAGACCGTAGATTTCCGCCGCGAGCGAGGAGGAGATCGCGGCTTGGCGTTTGTCGTTCCACCGCGCGACATCGGCCGCTGCCGCTGCGGTATCGACGTGGACCACGGGCTTGAAATTATGGCGCCGGATGAAATTGCGGCACTGGTTGAGCGCGTGAACGTGGCTATGCACGACCTCGATATCCGAAAGCTTGGCGCCCTTGGGGGCCACGAGATTGTGATTGATGCGCTGAAAGTGCTCCGCGACGATGTGAAGGCCCGATTCGGGCAGCAGGTGGTGAATGTCGGCGACTCGTCCTGCAACCGAATTGTCGATGGGGATCATTGCATAGGCGGCGCGCTTCTCGCGCACCGCGGCTAGGGTTTCCTCGAAAGTTTCGCACGGCAGGGTGGTCATTTCGGGAAAGACGATTCGACACGCCATGTCCGAATTGGCGCCGGAAGCACCTTGGAATGAAATCAGTTTTTCGGGATCGGTCTTGTCCGGCATCGCGTCCTGTGGCGGCCTCGAGCAGGTGGGTCGAGTCAATCCCGACCCTTGCCGGCCCGCCCCTTGCCAGAAAGCATTTCCCGGGCCCGCGCGAGGTGGGCCGGAGTATCAACGCCGAGCGGAACCGTGTCAACGAGGGCCACGTCGATCCGCATGCCGGCTTCGAGCGCTCTCAGCTGTTCGAGTTGCTCGCGGTCCTCGAGCACACCTTGCTTCAGCTTGACGAAGCGCTCGAGGGCCGGCCGACGATACGCATAGATGCCGATGTGGAAATAATGGGGCCCCTCACCGCCGGGCACGGTCACGCGGCTGAAATAGAGGGCGCGGCCAATGCGCTGGCCGGGAGCGAGGCCCACGACCACCTTGGGCACATTCGGATCGCTACGTTCGTCCTCGCGCACGATCTCGGTCGCGAGGGTTGCGATGTCCACATCCCGCTCGGCCAGCGGCTCGAAAACAGCGCGGATTGCAGCGGGTTCGAGGGTCGGCATATCGCCCTGCACGTTGACGACGGCGTCGTGCTTGCGCTCGACGTCGAGACGCTCGATCGCCTCGAAAATCCGGTCGGAGCCTGTGATGTGGTCGGGTCGGGTCAGTATCGCGCGCCCGCCCGCCTTTTCGACCGCGTCGACGATCTCCCGATCCGCCGCCGCAACGACGACGGGTGCCGTATCCGATTCGACCGCCCGCCGCCAGACATGCACGATCATCGGCTCGCCCGCGATGTCGGCGAGAGGCTTGTTCGGCAGCCGGTTCGAGGCGAGCCGGGCCGGTATCAAAATAATGGGATTTCGGGGCCTTGCCGCGGCTTGTTCGACCATTGCCGTCACGTTGTAGCTTTCCGCGCCGGGCGGGACCGGTTCCAATGACTAAACGACGGATCCGATTGCGACATTTTGCCGCGCCTCTCAATCGGGCAAGCGAGCCCGGAACATATAACGGTTGCCTACGGAGCGGAATCGATTTATCGACAGGGGCCACGCCCCGGTAACGCCGAGGGACGTCATGCCGAAGTGCCGGTCGAGCGCTCACAGGCGTTTTAGCCGGCATGGGCGATGCCATCTTGGCGGAAGAATGCAAGGCGAATTGGCTGGGGGAATCCATGGATTCGTTCGAGTTCAACAAGATCGCCGGCGCGGTGCTGATGACGTTGCTCATCGTGACCGTGATCGGCCACATCGGCAATTTTCTGGTCCCCGAACCCGCCGAAGGCGCGCACTCGGTCCTTGCGGTCGCAACACCCGAGGGTACAGCGCCGACGCAGCAAGCGAATGCGCCCGCGGGTCCGGCCGAGATCGGACCTATGCTCGCCAAAGCGAACCCTACCGAGGGTGCAAAGGCCGCCAAGGTCTGCCAGACCTGCCATAACTTCGAGGAAGGCAAGGGTGCGAAGATCGGCCCCGACCTTTACGGGGTGGTGGGCCGCAAGGTGGCGGGAAAAGATAATTTTCAATATTCGGATGGACTCAAGAAACTTGGCGGCGAATGGACGTTCGACGAGCTCAATAAATGGCTCTACGAACCGGGCAAGCTCGTACCCGGCACCAAGATGACGTTCGCCGGCATCAAGAACGACCAGCAACGCGCGGACGTCATCGCGTACCTCAATACGCTCAGCGACAAGCCATTGCCGCTACCGCAGTAGACCCCGTGGTCGCCAGAAATCGGATAGCCGTCACTCGTCCAGGGCATGTCAGCCGCCCGGGGATTATGCGTGAGTTCGGCACCCCTTCGTTGCCATGAAGCAAGCGGACCTCGATCGCTTTGCTGACCTAGCCGAGCGTCTTGCAGATGAGAGCGGCGCTATCGTGCGGCGCTACTTCCGTACGGCGATCACGGTCGAAGACAAGGCGGACGCGTCGCCTGTCACGATTGCTGACCGCGAGTCCGAAGCCGCGATGCGCGAGCTGATTGAGGCCGCATTTCCCAATCACGGCATCATCGGCGAGGAACTTGCGCCGACTCGGACCGATGCCGACTATGTTTGGGTGCTCGATCCGATCGACGGAACCAAATCCTTCGTGACGGGAAAGCCACTCTACGGCACGCTCATCGCTCTTCTTCACAAAGGCCAGCCTATCATTGGAATTATCAACCATCCGTCCTTGCAAGAGCGCTGGGTCGGCATCAGAGGCCGCCCGACGCTTTTCAACGGCAAACCCGTCACGACGCGCGCTTGCGAAAGCCTCGCCAAGGCGGTGGTCTACACCACCTCGCCCTACATGTTCGAGAACGCGCATGACAGGGAGGCTTATGAGCGGGTACGCAAGGCGGTCAAACTAACCCTCTTTGGCGGCGATTGCTTCGCCTACGCACTGGTTGCTAGCGGGTGGGCCGATCTTGTCGTTGAAAGTGGGCTCAAGGTTTTTGATTTCTGCGCCCTGGTGCCGGTGCTCGAGGGTGCCGGCGGGATCGTCACCGATTGGCAAAATCGTCCCCTGAGCCTCCATTCCGATGGCCGGGTCATCGCCGCGGGCGACCGCCGAAGCCATGCCGCCGCCCTTGCGTGCCTCGCTGGCTGAATTTGCCGGCGGCCAGCATCAATCCGGCGGAGCGGCCGCCCAGTCGCGCAATCTCCGGGCAAAGCAACCTGATCTTCCCGGGCTTGATGCGGTGGCCGGAAATGCCCATTCTCTGAGGGCTGCCGAACCCGGTTCGTGAGGCTTCATTCATGAAACAAAAGATCACGAGGCAACATATGCGCCATCTTGCCACCGCGGCCTTGTCTTTGGCCGTGCTTTCGTTCGTGCCGACGGCCTTGGCGGCCGATGACGTCGAATCCGGCCCTTCGATCGCGATGTATGGCGAGACCAAGTACAAGCCGGGCTTCACCCATTTCGACTACGTGAACCCGGATGCCCCCAAGGGTGGGGAGGTGCGCACCGCAGCATTCGGCACCTTCGACAGCCTGAACCCATTCATTCTCAAGGGAAATTCCGCCGGCGTGCCAGTCGATCGCCTAGCCGTAGGGAGTTCGGACGAGCCGGAAAGCCAATATGGGCTGATCGCCGAGACGATCGAGGTGCCAAAGGACCGTACTTGGGTCGCTTATTCGATCCGGCCCGAGGCGCGCTTCAACGACGGCTCCCCGATCACGGCGGATGACGTCGTCTGGACATTCGATACGCTCAAATCGAAAGGGCACCCGCGTTTTCGGATCTATTATCAGAGCGTGCTGAAAGCGGAGAAAATCGGCGACCGCAAAGTGAAGTTCACTTTCGCTCCCGGTGAGAACCGCGAGCTCCCGCTTATCGTGGGCGAGCTTCCGGTACTGTCCAAGAAGTATTACGAGACCCACGATTTCGAAAAGACGACTCTCGAACCACCACTTGTCAGCAGCCCCTACATCGTGACGTCGGTCGAGCCCGGTCGCTCCATCACGCTCGAGCGCAACAAGGACTATTGGGCAAAGGATCTGCCGGTCAACAAGGGACGCTTCAATTTCGATCGGATCCGGACCGATTATTATCTCGACGAGAACGTCGAGCTTGAGGCGTTTAAGGCAGGCAAGTACGACTTCCGCGAGGAGAACAACTCGAAGCTCTGGGCGACCGGCTACGATGTGCCGGCGGTGCGTGACGGGCGGATTAAGAAGGTCGAAATCCCGAACCAGCAAAACCAGGGCATGCAAGGCTTCGCCTACAACATACGCCGCGACCTGTTCAAGGACCCGCGCGTGCGCGATGCGCTCGCCTACGCCTTCGATTTCGAATGGAGCAACAAGAACCTTTTTTATAATCAGTACACGCGCTCCGAGAGCTATTTTTCGAACTCCGAACTCGCGTCCCACGGCCTGCCGACCCCGGAGGAACTCAAGGTCCTGGAGCCGCTCAAGGACGAGATCCCGCCCGAAGTCTTCACCAAGGAGTATCAAGCGCCGAAGACCGATGGCTCCGGCAATATCCGCGCCAACCTCGAGATCGCGCTAAAACTTCTCCAGGACGCGGGCTGGGGCATTAAGGACGGCAAATTGACGAACGCAAAGGGCGAGCCGTTCGCCTTCGAAATTCTTCTGGTCGAGCCCGCGTTCGAGCGTATTACTCAACCCTTCGTCCAGAACCTGAAACGGCTCGGCATCGATGCCCGCATCCGCACCGTCGACACTTCGCAATACAAATACCGCCTCGACCATTTCGATTTCGATATGACGGTCGCGGCATTTCCACAGTCGCTTTCGCCCGGCAATGAACAGCGCCAATTCTGGGGCTCCGAATTCGCCGACGAACCCGGCAGCGACAACCTCATCGGAATCAAGGACAAGGCGATCGATAATCTGATCGAACTGGTTATTGCTTCGCCCGATCGGGAAAGCCTCGTGACGCGGGTTCACGCGCTCGACCGGGTTCTGCTGTGGAATTATTTCGTCATCCCCCACTATCACATCAGCTATTTCCGCGTCGCCTATTGGGACAAATTCGGTCGGCCAAGCATCGCGCCGAAGTACGATGTCGGCTTCGACAACTGGTGGGTCGATACGGCCAAGGCGGCGGCGCTCACGCAGTAGCGAGCCGGCGACAGAGAGCCGCGCCGAGGAGCGCTTCGCGATCGATGCTAGCCTATATCGTCCGACGCCTCTTGCTGATTATCCCGACCCTATTCGGGATCATGGTGATCAATTTTCTCGTGATCCAGCTCGCACCTGGCGGGCCGATCGAACAGATCATCGCCCAGGTCAAGGGTCAGGCTGTAAGCGCTACCGCGCGCTTTACCGGTGCGGGGGGCGAGACCGTGAGCACCCCCGCCCCCACGCCCGGCAGCAATGCCAGCAATTACCGCGGCGCGCGCGGTATCGATCCAGCGCTCATCAAGGAGCTTGAGCGGCAATTCGGTTTCGACAAGCCGCTTTGGGAGCGCTTCGTCCTGATGATGGGCAAGTATCTTCGTTTCGATTTCGGAAAAAGCTTCTACAGCGATAATCGCGTGGTCGACCTCGTCGTGTCGAAAATGCCGGTATCGGTTTCCCTCGGCCTGTGGTCGACGCTCATTATCTATCTGATCTCGATTCCGCTCGGCATCAAGAAAGCGATCAAGGACGGCGAACCGTTCGATCTTTGGACAAGTGCCGTGATCGTCGTGGGTTACGCGATTCCAAGCTTTCTATTCGCCATCCTGCTCATCGTGCTCTTTGCCGGCGGAAGTTTCCTCGACTGGTTTCCGCTTCGTGGCCTCGTCTCCGAGAACTGGAGCGATCTCGATTTCGTCCAAAAGATCCTCGACTATTTCTGGCATATGACGCTGCCGATCCTCTCGCTGGTGATTGGCGGATTCGCCACGCTGACGATTCTCACCAAGAACTCGTTTCTCGCCGAAATCAACAAGCAGTATGTGCTGACGGCGCGCGCCAAGGGTCTCGGCGAACGGCGCGTGCTCTATGGCCATGTCTTTCGCAACGCCATGCTGATCGTAATTTCGGGCATTCCCGGCGCCTTTATCGGCATCCTGTTCACTGGTGCGATGCTTATCGAGGTGATCTTCACGCTCGACGGCATGGGACTCCTCGGTTACCAGGCGGCGATCGGGCGGGACTATCCGGTGATGTTTGGAAATCTCTATTTCTTCACGCTTCTCGGCCTCCTCACCAACCTGATCGGCGATCTCACCTATACGGTTGTCGACCCGCGAATCGATTTCGAGACGAGGGAGACCTGAGATGGTCGAGGAAGTGCGCATTTTCGGCTTCCGGATCGGCCTTTCGCCAATCAATGCGCGGCGGCTCGCAAATTTTCGTACAAATCGGCGCGGTTTTCGCTCCTATCAGATTTTTCTCGTCGTTTTCATCGTGACGCTCTTCGCCGAGTTCGTCGCCAACGACCGGCCCCTGCTCGTCTCGTACAACGGCGCACTCTATGTGCCTGTGTTGCAGGATTACCCCGAGACAACCTTCGGCGGATTCTTCCCAACGACGGCCGACTACCGCGATCCGGCGGTCGCGCAGCTGATCGCCACCAAAGGATGGACCGTGTGGCCGCTTATTCCCTATAGCTACAACACGGTTGCGAACGACCTCACGCAACCGGCGCCATCCCCGCCCGACGTACGGCACTGGCTCGGCACCGACGATCAGGCGCGCGACGTGTTGGCCCGGCTCATCTATGGCTTTCGCATTTCGGTCCTGTTCGGCCTTGTGCTGACGATTTTGAGTTCTGTCGTCGGTGTGTTGGCGGGACTCGTCCAAGGGTACTTCGGCGGCAAAGTCGATCTCATCGGCCAGCGATTTATCGAGATTTGGGGCGGGCTTCCGACGCTCTACATCCTCATCATCCTTTCGAGCATCATTCAGCCTAATTTCTGGTGGCTCCTCGGGATCATGCTGCTGTTCAGCTGGACCTCGCTCCAGGGACTCGTGCGCGCGGAATCCCTGCGTGCACGCAATTTCACCTATGTCAAGGCCGCGCGTGCAATGGGTGCCACCCATTGGACAATCATGATACGCCACGTGATGCCGAATGCGCTGGTGTCGACCCTCACCTTCATGCCGTTCATCCTCTCGGGTTCCGTGACCACGCTGACCTCGCTCGATTTTCTCGGCTTGGGGCTGCCGCCAGGCTCAGCCTCCCTCGGTGAGATTTTGAACCAAGGCAAAGCCAACTTGAATGCGCCGTGGCTTGCGCTCACATCCTTCGCGGTACTCGCGGGGATGCTGACGCTTTTCGTCTTCATCGGCGAGGCGGTACGCGACGCGCTTGATCCTCGCAAAATCTTTGCGGGCCCCAGGCCGCCGGAAGTCGAGGAGGTCAAAGGCCGCACCGTGCTCCACGACCGCACGACGGGCGGGCTTTTGCAGATCGACGACCTTTCAGTCACCTTCGATATGCCGTCGGGTCCTATCGAGGCCGTGCGAAACGTCACGTTTTCGCTCGAGCGCGGTGAAACCCTCGCCATCGTGGGCGAGTCAGGCTCCGGCAAGTCGGTGACTGCACTCTCGATCCTGCAACTCCTTCCCTATCCGCGGGCGCGCCACCCTTCGGGCAGCGTCCGCTTTCGGGGCAAAGAGCTGGTCGGCGCATCTCATGCCGTGATGCGCGACATCCGCGGTGACCGCATCGCGATGATCTTTCAGGAGCCGATGACCGCACTCAATCCGCTTCATAACATCGAGCGGCAGATCAGCGAGATTCTGATCCTTCACAAGAAGCTGCCACAAAACGAAGTGAAACGTCGCGTGCTCGAACTCCTCGACCTCGTCGGCATCGCGAACGCCGCCGAGCGGCTAGGGGCGTTCCCCCACGAGCTGTCGGGCGGCCAGCGCCAGCGGGTGATGATCGCGATGGCGCTTGCAAACGAGCCCGATATCCTCATCGCCGACGAGCCCACCACCGCCCTCGACGTCACAATTCAGGCGCAGATCCTCTCGCTTCTCAAGCGGCTACAAGAGCGTTTGGGGATGGCGATCCTGCTGATCACGCACGACCTCACGATCGTGCGCAATTTCGCGGACCGGGTCGCCGTCATGAATGCGGGGCATATGGTCGAGAGTGGCAAGGTCGACGAGGTCTTCGATCGGCCGCAGCACGCCTATACGCGCCAGCTTCTTGCAGCCGAGCCCAAAGGCGCTCCGGTCGCGGCGGATCCCAATGCCCCGGCGCTCGTCCAGACGACGGACTTGCGGGTTTGGTTTCCGGTCAAGGCCGGAGTCCTGCGCCGGATCAAAAGCTTCGTCAAGGCCGTCGACGGTGTAAGCCTTATGCTGCGCGAAGGCCATACGATGGGTGTCGTCGGTGAATCGGGTTCGGGAAAATCGACCCTTGGCTTGGCGCTTCTTCGCCTTCAGCCGGGCGAAGCACTCAGGGACAGTACCGGTGCGCGCCATGCACCGGAGATCGACTTCGGCGACCGGCGCATCGATGGGTTGCCGCCAGGCGCCTTGCGCGCCCTGCGGCGCGACATGCAGATCGTCTTCCAAGACCCGTTCGAAAGCCTGAGCCCGCAGCTTACGATCGGTGAAATCGTTGGCGAAGGGCTCAAGGTACACGGTATTGGCGCGACCGGTGCGGAGCGGGAGGCGATGATCGTAGCCGCCATCGAAGAAGTCGGTCTCGACCCCGAGACCCGCCATCGCTACCCGCACGAATTCTCGGGCGGCCAGCGCCAGCGGGTCGCAATTGCCCGCGCCATCGTGCTCAAGCCACGCTTCATCGTGCTCGATGAGCCGACCTCGGCACTCGACATGTCGGTTCAGGCGCAAATCGTCGATCTTCTGCGCGATCTCCAGCGCAAATACAAACTTTCCTACCTATTCATCAGCCACGACTTGCGCGTGATCCGCGCCATGGCCGACGAGATCATGGTGATGCGGAATGGAAAAGTCGTCGAACATGGGTCGAGGGATCAAATTCTCACGGCCCCACGCCATTCCTATACCCGCGCACTCATGGCGGCTGCCTTCCGGCTGGAGGCGACCGAGTCCGGCGTGGTAAGCGTTTGATGCGGATTCGTCGTTGAAGCCTGGCACGGCTGGGGGTGGGCTATGGCGCTTTTGTTCAAATCGGACGCCGATCGCGCCGATTGGTGGAAGCAGGAAATCGGCACTCACATGCCGGGTCTCGACGTGCGGATATGGCCCGAGACCGGCGATGTCGGCGACATCGAGTATGCCGTCGTCTGGAAGATAAAGCCTGGCGTATTGGCGACCTTCCCCAACCTCCGATTCATTTTTTCGCTCGGCGCCGGCGTCGATCATCTATTTTCCGATCCCACTCTGCCAAAGAATGTCCCGATCTGCCGCGTCGTCGATCGATTTCTCACCCAGCGCATGACGGAGCATGTGGTGCTTCATGCGCTGCGCTATCACCGCCGGCAGCCCGAGATCGAGGCCCAGCAGCGAGAACAGCGCTGGGACGAGCTATACACGCCGACGGCACAGGAGCGCGCGATCGGCGTCATGGGAATGGGAGAGCTGGGTGCGGACGCGGCCGTGAAACTATCGCTGCTCGGCTTCAAGGTCGCGGGCTGGAGCCGCACGGCCAAGCACATCGACGGGATCGAAAGCTTTCACGGCCCCTCCGGCCTCGGGCCTTTTCTCGCGCGCACCGAAATCCTCGTCTGCCTCCTCCCGCTCACCCCCGAGACCGAGGGTATTCTGAACGCTCGCCTCTTCGCCGGGCTTCCGAAGGGAGCTGCAATCATCAATGTCGCGCGCGGCCGCCACCTTGTGGAAGAAGACTTGCTCGCCGCCCTTGCGTCCGGTCAAATTTCCTACGCGGCCCTTGACGTATTTCGCGAGGAGCCGTTGCCGGCGGCTCATCTCTTCTGGCGGCACCCGCACGTCAGTGTGAGTCCCCACAATGCAAGTATCACCGATCCGCGTAGTGTCAGCGCACTTCTCGTCGACAACATCAGACGTGCGCAGGCGAACGCACCGCTCTTGAACGTTGTCGATCCGAATGTGGGGTACTGAGGGCTTGATCTGGTTGAATCGGGCTAGAAGTCGGACGCATCGGGCAAGGACTCAGAGGGATTTCGCCGCCGCGGCGATCCGTCCGCCGAGATCGTTGAGAAAGGCGGACCCCTTGGCGGTCCGTTCGACGAACACGTTCCGCCTGTCGGCGTCGTCGCGCTGACGGCGAATGAGCCCGAGCTGGCTTAGGCGGTCGAGGGCGCGCGTGATCGCGGGCTTGGAGATACGGAGGGCGGCGGCAAGGCCCCGGACCGTATGGGGTGGAGGCCCAAGGTAAACCGTGAGGAGAAGGGCGAGCTGGCGCGCCGTCAGGTCGGGGCCGGTCATGCGTACGCCCTCGACGAACGTCGTGCGCCAAAGCTCGAGCGCTTTGCGGATGTCGAACTCGACGAGCATCTTGATACCCGCAAACCGTTTCGCTACCGAATTAATCTAGCCGAATGGTCGGCCCCGGACAAGCAACGGTGCGCGTTAGTGTCGGCGGCGCTTGGCTGGTGCGACCCTGCCGCCGAAGCGCTCGGCGAGGGTCGCAAAGAGGGCGCGCATAGCGAGGCCCTCACCCCCTTCCGGCCGCCCAGGCCGGCTCTTTGCGTTCCAGCCATAGCTGTCGATGTGGACCCATGGCGTTGAGTGACTGACAAACTCCTCGAGAAACAAGGCGGCCGTGACCGAGCCAGCGAAGCCGCTTTCCGAAACGTTATTGATATCCGCGACCTTGCTGTCGAGCAGGCGACGATAAGGTTTCCAGAGCGGCATGTGCCAGAGCGGGTCCGACTCGGCGGTCCCATGGTTGAGAACGCTCTCCACAAGGGCTACGTCATTGCCGAAGAGTGCCGGCAGCTCGGGGCCGAGGGCCACGCGCGCGGCCCCGGTCAAGGTGGCGCAGTCGACGACCATCGCGGGCCGCTCGGCATCGGCTTCGGCCAGCGCATCGGCGAGGATGAGGCGGCCTTCCGCATCCGTGTTGCCGATCTCGACCGACAGGCCCTTTCGGCTTTTCACGACGTCGAGTGGGCGCATCGCATTGCCCGATACGCTGTTCTCAACCGCCGGGATCAGAACGCGGAGCCGCACCTTGAGCCTAGCTGCCATGACCATCGCCGCCAAGCCAAGCATGGTCGCGGCCCCACCCATGTCCTTTTTCATCATGAGCATTCCGCTCGCCGGCTTGAGATCGAGCCCGCCGCTATCGAAACACACGCCTTTACCGACAAGCGTCACCTTTGGAGCCGATTTCGATCCCCAGCGAAGGTCGATGAGACGCGGTGCCCGCTCCGAAGCCCGGCCGACCGCGTGAATGAGCGGAAAGTTGCGCTTGAGCAGCTGATCCCCCACGATGACGTTGAACTCGGCCCGGTACCTACGCGCGAGCTTTCGAGCGGCCTCCGCAAGCTCGGCGGGGCCCATTTCCGAAGCGGGCGTGTTGATAAGATCGCGCGCGAGGAAAACGCCCTCGACAGTGCGCTCGACAGCCGCCGCGTCGGCATTTTTCGGCCATACGAGCGAGGCGAAGCGGCATCGCGTCTTGCGGTAAGCAGCGAAGTTGTAGGTGGCAAGCGCCCAGCCGAGGGCGGCACGCGTGGCCGCCTCTGCACCGAGAGCCGCATCGATCCGATAAATGCGTTCCGGCAGTTGCCCCGGCAGGCCGGCATAGGCCCAATGTTCGTCCTCCTCCCCGACACCCAGAAGAACCCTCTCAAGCTCCCCATTCCGCCCCGGAACGAGGCAGACCGCGCCCGCCTTCCCTGCGAAGTGCGTGCTTTCGACCCAGCCGCGGGCGGATTTTCCTGGCCCTTCGAGCCAGCCTTTGAGGGCGTCTTTTCGGATCGGCGTGATCGGCACCGCCGGTCCGCGTGCGTCATGAAGGAGATAGCTTGGCATCGGTCATCCTCATTGGGAGAGTTCGAGAGTGGCCGCCGGCCCACAATGCAGGCGAGGGTCCCGTTCGATACGGGCACATACAATGGCCCGGATCGCCGGTTCTGAAAAGCCGTCATGCGCACCGGCCATGCGGGCCATGCAAGCGCATAACTTGCGCGCGCGAAACGCATGACTTACACGCTTTTGGCATTGCGGAAAAAGCGAGAGGGTTTCGTCATGGCGGACATTGCAATCGTCGTCGGAAACAAGAATTACTCCTCCTGGTCGCTGCGCGGCTGGCTCGCACTCAAGGCGACAGGGGTCGACTTTGACGAGATCGTGGTCCCGCTGCACCAACCCAATACCAAGGCTGAGCTATTACGCTTTTCGCCTGCAGGCCAAGTTCCGATCCTGAGGCACAAGGGTCTTACGATCTGGGAATCCCTCGCGATTTGCGAATTCCTCGCGGATGCCTATCCTTCGGCGAAGCTTTGGCCGACAGATTTGGCCGCGCGCGCATTCGCCCGTTCCGTGTCCGCCGAAATGCACGCAGGATTCCAACCGCTCCGCAGCAATATGCCAATGGACATGCGAGCGTCGAAGCCCGGCAAGGGAATGGTCGATGGCGTCCGGGAAAACATCGACCGTATCTGCGCCATCTGGCGCGAGTGCCGCGAACGTCATGGCAAGGGTGGGCCCTATCTCTTCGGCCACTTCACGGCGGCCGATGCAATGTTCGCCCCCGTCGTGAGCCGGTTCGTCACCTATGGCGTCAAACTCGATCCCGTTTCGGCCGCTTATCGCGACGCCATTTGGGCGATGCCTGCCATGAAGACGTGGGTCGAAGCCGCGAAGCGTGAGCCGTGGACGATTGAATATTGACGTTCGAGGCCTGGGTTACTTGATAATTCCAACCTCGCGATAATAACGCTCCGCACCGGGGTGGAGCGGGATAGCAAGCCCCTCGACAGCCTGCTCGAGCCGGATTTGTCGGCCAGCGGGCCCACTCTCGTCGAGCAACTTGCGCGTGCTGGCATCCCAAAGCGCCTTGGTGATTCCGTAAACGAGATCGTCGTCGAGGCTGTCCATCACCACCCACTCGGCGGCGACGCCAGCGGTCTCGACCTCGGGCACGTTCAGATAGGTGTCGGCCGGGATTACCGCCTTGGTGAGGAACGGATGCGTCTGGTGAAGCCGCTCGATCGCATCGGCCGACACCGGGAGGAGCTTAATCGGAATCGTCTCCGCGAGCTCCGTCACACTCGCCACCGGAGCACCCGCCACCAGGAAGAATGCGTCGATGCGCCCTTTGCGCAACGCATCGCTCGCCTGCCCAGGCCGCAGGTATTGCACCTGTACATCGCCGCGTTTCAGCTTGTAGGCATTGAGAATTGCCTCGGCGTCGGAGAGTGTACCGGATCCCTCCTCACCGACGGCGACCCGCTTGCCTTTGAGTTCGGGGATCGTGGTAATGCCTGAATCGCCGCGCACGACAATGTGGACGGCTTCGCGATAGAGGCTTGCAATCGAGCGCAACTGCGACACAGGCGCCTTCGCATAACGCCCAATGCCCTTGAATGCGGCATAGGCGACATCCGCTTGGCAAAAGCCGGACTCGAGCTCACCCTTGACGATGAGCTCGAGATTCTCAACCGATCCCTGGGTCGATTGCGCGACGGCGATCAGGCCCGGCACGCCACAACTGCCGCCCCGATTGCAGGGTCGGGAGCCCGGCGGATTGCTGATGGCGTTCGCAATCGTTCCGCCGATGGAAAAATAGGCGCCGTCAGAGGCCGCCGTGCCAATCCGGAAAAACCGCTGAGGTTGGTCGACCTGGGCGAAGGCGAGCGCTGACAGGGAAGCCGCAAGCAAAACGCCGGCTCCGAAGCGCCATCGTGCAGCGCGCAAGAAGTCAAGCATCGCGTCTCACCCGAGGATCGTCACCCATTATTAGCCTGTTATCCTAGGCAATCAAATGAAGAGGCGTTGCAGAGTTGGGATTTTTTGTGGCAAACCCGATTCGGCTCGACCTCGAGAGGACACCGAATCCACCCCGCGCTTAACGGACCCCACGGTCAAAGGACGCTCGCGCAAAGCGAGCATTCCGGGCATTCTTTCATCGGCCATGACCGCACTTCGCGGCTGCCGATTGAGGGAGGGAGATCGATGCCGATGGATTACGACGTGATCGTCAAAGGACATAACCTCAGCATGCGGGATGGCTTCTTCGGGCTCGCCAACGTAACGCTCGTGTCGACCTCGGATGGGCCGGTACTGTTCGACACCGGCCATTACTGCAATCGCCCAGCCCTTCTCAAGGGCCTCGCCGCGCGCGGGGTGGAGCCGAGTGCCGTCAAGGCCGTCTTCCTTTCCCACCTTCATTTCGATCATTCGAACAACATCGATCTTTTCCCGGACGCCAAGGTCTATGTGAGCAGGAAGGAATGGGAATACGCGAAGAGGCCCCACAAGGATGACATCTTCATGCCCTGGCTCATCCACGAAATGCTGGGACGATATACGGTCGAACTCCTCGAAGGTGAACAAAGGCTTCCGGGCGGGATTCTTAGCATTCCGGCACCCGGCCACACACCTGGTTCCTACGCTGTAATCCTCGAGGGCACGCCCAAGGGCCGCGTGGTGCTTGCGGGAGATGCGATCAAATATCCCAAGGAAGCGCTCAATCGCCGCTCCGACATGGTTTTCGATACGGTGGAGAACTCGCGTGCCACGATCGAGCGCCTGCTTTCGGTGGGCGACCGCATCGTACCCGGTCATTTTCCCGAGCTCGTGAAACGCGGCGAGAGCTTCACGTGGGAAGAGGCCGCCGAGTTCCCGTTGATGGTGCGCTGATTGATCTCAGGCTCCGTCACGCAAACCGAGGAGAGCGTCGCACGCCAACCATAGGCGCCAGATGTCGATAAGCGATCCAGGCGTCAAGCTCGCATGGCTAAGGCTGTCGAGGAGATAAAGTCGCGTCCTCGGCCCAAGTGCGTGGGCGAGCTTCACGCTCTCGCTATAGGGTATAATGGCGTCGTCCTTGCCGTGAATGAGCAGCGCCCGGGGCTGAAATGCCGAAAGGTCCTTGTTCGAAAGATCGAGTGCTGCGATCTCATCCTGGATACGCGTGGGCAGGGTCGCGATCAGCTGCGGTACCGCGGCCGGATCGCGATTATCGAGGAGCGCCATCACAGCGCGACCCTGCGGGCCGAGGGTTGCTTCCACGGAGGTGACGTCGGCCGATAGATCGTGAAGTTTCGCCCGCGCAATTCCGTCGATCCGCTCCCGGTCGCTCCAGTCGTCGAGGCGTACTGCATTTGCGAGCACAAATACCCACTTGCCATACGCATTCGGTTTGCCAGGGCGCCAGGGTTCCGTGTCGCGTTCACGCCAGAAACCCGTGGTGAAAAACGTCAAGACGCTCGTCGTGTCGTAATAGCCGCCGGTCGCGACGACGAAGCCGACCTGGCCCCGGAGTTGCGCCTCCTGGGTCGCAAGGATCGCCGGGCCGACGCCGTAGGAGACCGCCGCGATGCCAAGCGGGCCGCGCCCTCGGAAAGTCGTTGCGAGATAGGCGGCCGAATCCGCGATTTCGCCAATGTCTTCCCGGCCAATGCGCAATGCTTTGGGGCC
>DASPOR010000236.1 GCA_035625915.1 Alphaproteobacteria bacterium
GGGCAGGCCGAGCGCGACGGCCTCGAGCCGGCCGCGCTGGCGCGGCTAATCGGAACTTTTTACTTTCTGAACACGTCACGCACTGATTTTACTCGAAAAGGCGGCATTTGTCGGCACGGTTGTACCCATGTAATATTTCAGCTGACTCTTGCGTTTCGCGCGTATCGTGCTATGAGCGTCCCATGTACATCGAGACTGTCCCCAATCGGGGTTCGCCGCCGGCGATCCTGCTGCGCGAGTCCTATCGCGAGGACGGCAAGGTCAGGAAACGGACGCTCGCGAACCTGTCCGACTGGCCGGCCGAGCGGGTCGAGGGTTTCCGTACGTTTCTCAGGGGCGGCGTCGTCGTGCCGGCGGGACAGGAGCCCTTCGAGGTGGTCCGCTCGTTGCCGCACGGGCACGTGGCGGCGGTGATCGGAACGATCCGCAAGATCGGTCTCGACCGGATCCTGGGGCCCGAAGGCAATCGGCCGCGTGATCTGGCGCTCGCGATGATCGTCGGGCGGATCATCGCCCCGGCCTCGAAACTCGCGACGATGAAGGGGCTCGATCCGGCCACGGCCTCGAGCAGTCTCGGCGCGGTCCTCGAATTGGGCGCGGTCGCATACGCGGAGGCTTACGAGGCGCTCGACTCGCTGCTTGCGCGTCAGGAGGCGATCGAGACCGCGTTGGCGAAGCGGCATCTCGCGGGCGGCACGCTGGTGCTCTACGACGTGAGCTCCAGTTACGTCGAGGGCCGTTGCTGTCCCCTGGCCAAGCGAGGCTACAATCGCGACGGCAAGAAGGGCAAGCTGCAGATCGTGTACGGCCTTCTGTGCGCGCCGGACGGCTGCCCCGTGGCGGTCGAAGTGTTCGATGGCGACACCGCCGATCCCACGACGCTCGGCGCCCAGATCGACAAGCTGAGAGTCCGCTTCGGTCTCGAACGCGTGGTGTTGGTCGGCGATCGGGGCATGATCACCGAAGCACGCATCCGGGAAGACGTGGCGCCTGCAGGGCTCGATTGGATCACCGCATTGCGGGCGCCGGACATCAAGGCCCTCGCCGAGAGCGGACAGCTGCAGCTCTCGCTGTTCGACGAACGCGACATGGCGACCATCACCTCGCCCGACTTCCCCGGGGAGCGCTTGATCGTTTGTCGCAATCGCGATCTCGCCGGCGAACGCACACGCAAACGCAACGAGCTTCTCGACGCGACCGAGCGCCAACTCGCTGCGGTGAAACAGCGCGTCGAGCGCAAACGCGCGCCCTTGCGGGGCAGGGACAAGATCGGCATAGCCGTCGGCGCCGTGATCAATCGCCACAAGATGGCCAAGCACTTCGACATCGAGATCGACGACGACCGCCTCGCCTTCCGCCGCAAAGCGCCGGAGATAGCGGCGGAAACGGCTCGTGACGGCATCTACGTGATCCGCACCAGCCTTCCCACCGAAGCGATGGAACACGCGCAGGTCGTCGGCTCGTACAAGAGCCTCTCGCGAGTGGAACGGGCCTTCCGATCTTTGAAGACCGTCGATCTCGAGATACGCCCCATCTATCACTGGCTCGAGGATCGCGTGCGTGCGCACGTGCTCCTGTGCATGCTGGCCTACCATGTCGAATGGCACATGCGCCGAGCGTTGGCGCCGATGCTCTACGACGACGAGGAGAAAGAAGCGCTCCTCTCCGGACGATCGAATCCGGTGGGCAAAGCCCCTCGCTCGGAGTCGGCACGCGCCAAGGAGGGCAGCCATCGCACATCCGACGGCCTCGCGGTCCACAGCTTCCAGAGCCTCCTCGCCGACCTCGGAACGCTCTGCCTCAACACGCTCGTCACTGCGCTCAACCCGAATTACCAGATCACCGTCACCACCCGACCCACGTCGATCCAGGCCAAGGCATTCGACCTACTCGGCATCCCCGTTCCGGCGCCGTCCGCGAGAGCCGAGAGCCGTACCCAGTAGGACCCGTCGGCTCCGGGCACAAAGCCCTGCCGAATCAAAGTGATATGTTTTCGATAAGTAAAAAGTTCCGTCTAGGCACGCGTCGACGGGCCCGTAGCGGTTCAGTGCGGCTACGAAGGCGGCGGCGCACAGAAAGCCGAGCGTGATCGCTGCCGCGCCCGCGCAGGCCCCGCCAAG
>DASPOR010000237.1 GCA_035625915.1 Alphaproteobacteria bacterium
CGCCCATTTCGCGCCGCTTTCTTGCGGCGTCAAAAATCCTTCGCAGGTCGGCAACGCCCGAAAACACCGCCGAAAGCGGCTCGAAATGCATTTTCGTGACCTGCGCCAGAAGGCGCGCGATCGTCGTCTTGCCGCAGCCAGGAGGGCCCCAGAGAACGATCGAGGCGAGGCGCCGAACCTTGACCATGCGGCCGATCGGACCATCCGGGCCGAGAAGATGATCCTGTCCGACGAGTTCGTCGAGCGACTTGGGACGAAGTCGGTCGGCCAGCGGGCGCGGCGCCGATCCCTCGAAGAGCGTCAAGTGCTGACCACGACGTTGAATACCTGTTCGCCGCGACGAATACTCAACCGCCACGACGACAGTTGATGATCGAGTGCCGACTTCAGATCGTCGATGGACTTGATTTCGGCGCCGTTGATCTTGAGAATTAAGTCGCTCGGTTTGATGCCGAGACGGTTCGCCGGCGTACCCGGCTTCACTGCGGTCACGACGACACCCTTGAGGAAAGAATCGAGGCCGAGCTCCTCGGCGACGGCGGGCGAGAGGTTCGCAACGGTTGCCCCGCCGAGCGGAAGCTCACTGCCGAACTGGGTCGTATTACGCGGTGGATCTTCCGGCGGCGCCGTCAGTGCTATGGAAAGGCTCAATTGCTGACCTTGGCGAAAAACGGTAAGGATCGCCGTCGTGTGGAGCGGCTTGGTCGCGATCCGATATCTAAGCGAGTCCGCATCGTCGACACCCCTGCCGTCGATCTTGAGAATGACATCACCCGGCTTCAGGCCCGCTGCAGCGGCCGGGCCGCCTCTGTAGATTTCGTTCACCAGCACGCCCGAAGGCCGGCTGAGGCCGAGGGTCGAGGCCGTGTCGGCCGTGACGGTTTCGCCTTGGGCGCCAAGCCACGGCCGTACCAATCGCCCACCCGCCCGAATACTCGCGACAACCGTTCGCACCATGTTCGACGGAATCGCGAAACCAATTCCGATCGACCCGCCCGAGCCGGAATAGATTGCGGAATTCACGCCGATCAATTTCCCGTCCATGGTCACGAGCGGTCCGCCGGAGTTGCCGGGATTGATCGCCGCGTCCGTCTGAATGAAAAAATTGAAGTCGCTGACGCCGACTGTCGTGCGCGCGAGGGCGGATATGATTCCGCTCGTCACCGTCTGGCCCACGCCGAACGGATCGCCGATCGCGAGCACGAGATCGCCCACTTCGACGGCATCCGAATCCCCGAACTCCAAGACCGGAAGTGCTGCGCCGTGGGTGTCGATGTGAAGGACGGCGATATCGGCTCGTTCGTCCGAACCGATGAGCTTAGCTTCGAATTCGCGTCGATCGGACAAAACGACCGTGATCTGATCGGCTCCCTTGATGACGTGGTGATTGGTCACGATCGTGCCGTCGGCACCGATGATTACGCCGGAGCCGAGTGTGTTCTGCACACGTCGCTCAGGCGGACCGCCCAGGAATTGGTCGCCGAAAAAGCGCCGGAAGAAAGGATCCTTCTGAAGGGGCGAGGAGGGCTGCTCGACCACCGTTCGCGTGTAGATGTTGACGACTGCCGGGGAGACTTTCTTGACGACAGGGGCGAAGCTGAAGGTGATCTGCTCCCGGTTTTCGGGTGTTGCCTTGCCCGCGGCCAGCGCTGCGTCGCCAGATCCGCAAGCCGTCACAAGCATCCCCATCACGCCGAGAACGCGGATGAGGGCGCGGGGAAGATCCGATTTTCGGCCGGCGGAACTCCGTTTTGCCCCTTCTTTCGGCTCCATGGTGTCTAGCGCCCCTGACATGCCGTCCCGAACGATAACTTAGCAAGCTGGAACGAAAAGGGCAGCCCCTGGGGGCTGCCCTTTGAATTTCGAATTTGCTCGTTCAGTCGTAGCCGGATCAGGCGGCCTCCGCCTCCGTCTCGGCTTCCGGCTTGGGACCGGAATCGAGGCCCTTTGCCGCCGGGTCGCGGTCGACCAGCTCGATGATCGCCATGGGCGCCGAATCGCCATATCGGAAGCCTGCGCGCATCACCCGGGTATAACCGCCGGCCCGGTCCCGGTAACGCTCCGCCAGTGTCGAGAACAGCTTCTCGGTCAACTTTCGGTCCTGAAGCACCGAGATCGCCTGACGCCGTGCGTGGAGGCCGCCGCGCTTGCCAAGCGTGATCAGTTTCTCGACCACAGGCCGCAAGTCTTTCGCCTTTGGTAGAGTCGTCTTGATTTGCTCGTGCTTGATCAAGGCCGCCGCCATGTTGTCGAACATGGCCTTTCTATGGCTGCTCGTGCGGTTAAGCTTGCGCCCGCTAATGCCGTGCCGCATGTGTCCGGACTCCTCTCAGCGCCACCTGGGTCAGTAAGGCTCTTCGAGCCGCTTGGCGAGTTCCTCGATGTTCTCAGGCGGCCAACCCGGAATCTCCATTCCAAGGTGGAGATTCATCTGGGCGAGCACTTCCTTGATTTCATTGAGCGACTTGCGGCCGAAGTTCGGCGTGCGCAGCATCTCAGCCTCGGTCTTTTGGACGAGATCGCCAATGTAAATGATGTTGTCGTTCTTAAGGCAATTCCCCGAACGAACCGAAAGCTCAAGCTCATCGACCTTACGCAACAGGTTCTTGTTGAACGGCAGCTCCGCCGGACGCTCCTCCTCCCGCGCGTGGGAAGGCTCTTCGAAATTAATGAAGAGCTTGAGCTGCTCCTGCAGGATGCGGGCGGCGAGCGCGACCGCATCCTCGGGCTTCACTGCCCCGTTTGTTTCTACGGTCATCGAGAGCTTGTCGTAGTCGGTCACCTGGCCGACGCGCGTGTTCTCAACCTTGTAGCTGACCTTGCGCACAGGGCTATAGATCGCATCGACTGGGATCAGGCCGATCGGCGCATCCGCCGCACGATTAACGCCTGCCGGAACATAACCTTTCCCTGATTCGATCGTCAGCTCCATTGAGATCTTCGCCCCCTGATCGAGGGTGCAGATCACGTGGTCGCGGTCGAGCACCTCGATGTCGTGACCGGTCTCGATCTGCCCGGCCGTGACCTCACCCGGACCGCTCGCCCGAAGATGGACCTTCTTTGGTCCCTCGCCGTGCATGCGGAACGACATCGACTTCACGTTGAGGACAATGTCCGTAACCGCCTCGAGCACGCCCGGAAGCGAGGAGAATTCATGGAGCACGCCATCAATCTGGATCGCTGTCACGGCCGCACCCTGCAGCGAGGACAAGAGAACCCGACGAAGCGCGTTGCCGAGCGTCAGCCCGAAGCCGCGCTCAAGCGGCTCGGCGACGATGGTGGCGACCCGATCGATGCGAGCGCCCGATTGAACCTCCAATTTGGAGGGCTTGATCAAATCCTGCCAGTTTTTCTGAATCACGGGATCGACCTCTCCGTGCTAGGGCGGAACAAACACCGCCACTCGTTCAACGACTATTCCTACCGGGCCCCGCCAGAGGACCCGGCCCAAGAAGCAACCGCATGCGCATGCACACCCAGCATTACACTCGTCGACGCTTGGGCGGGCGGCAGCCATTATGAGGAATGGGTGTCACATCGCGGATGGCGGTGATCACAAATCCTACATTTTGAAGCGCGCGAAGTGCCGACTCGCGACCAGCACCGGGCCCTTTGACCTCAATTTCGAGCGTCTTCATCCCGTGCTCCATTGCCTTTCTGCCGGCGTCCTCCGCCGCCATCTGCGCGGCATAGGGGGTCGACTTACGTGAGCCCTTGAACCCCTGCGAGCCTGAGGACGACCATGCGATCGCGTTACCCTGCGCGTCCGCTATGGTGATCACGGTATTGTTGAACGTCGCGTTTACGTGCGCGACGCCGGCAGTGATATTCTTGCGCTCGCGGCGCCGCCGCGGAGCTGCAGCTTTCGCCATGATTTAATCCCCAAATGTCCAGCGTTTCATAACTGACGAGACCTCAGACGGCCTTCTTCTTGCCCGCAATCGGACGCGCCTTACCCTTGCGGGTACGCGCATTCGTGTGGGTGCGCTGGCCGCGAACCGGTAGGCCCTTGCGATGCCGCAGACCACGATAGCAGCCAAGATCAAGAAGGCGCTTGATGTTCATCGCGACTTCGCGCCGCAGGTCACCCTCGACCTGATACTCGCGGTCAATCGTCTCACGAATGCGAATGACCTCTTGCTCGGTCATTTCATTGACACGACGCTCCGGCGGAATGCCGACCTTTTTCATGATCTCCTTCGCCTTGGCGGCGCCGATGCCGTAAATGTAGGTGAGTGCGACCTCGACCCGCTTTTGCGTCGGAATGTTCACGCCAGCAATTCGCGCCACGTTTGCCTCTCTTTACACAAAAGCGCTTTCGCGGAAAAAGCACCAGAAATCGTATGGCCTTCGGCCACGACAAAACGCCCCTTCCGGCTTTCTGCCGAGGGGGAGCCGGATTATAGGCCGAAACGCCTGCCAGTCAACCAATTCCGCGACCCTCGACGATTGCCGCGATCTGCCCGGCAACCTTGTCGATATCGGCCATGCCGTCGACCCGCTTCAAGATGCCCTTGGCCTCGTAGTAAGGCAGGATGGGCGCTGTTTGCGCCCGATAGGCGGCCAGCCGGGACGCAACCGTCTCTGGATTGTCGTCGGCGCGACGCACGAACTCCCTCGAGCCGCACACGTCGCACACGCCCGGGGTCTTGGGCTTCTGAAACTCATCATGATAACCCGTCCCGCACCGGGCACAGCTGTAGCGGCCCACGATTCGCCGCGTGAGGACCGCTTCGTCGACCGCAAGTTCGATGACATGGTCGAGCGTGAGATGCTTTTTCGCGAGCATTTCGTCGAGGGCCACAGCCTGTGCCCGCGTGCGAGGAAACCCGTCTAGGATGAAGCCCTTCTTGCAATCGGGTTGGCCGATGCGATCCGCGATAATCGAGATTACCATGTCGTCGGGCACGAGTTGGCCCGCTTCCATGATGGACTTGGCTTTCCGGCCTACTTCGGTGCCAGCCTTGACCGCGGCCCGCAGCATATCACCGGTCGAAAGCTGCACGAGGCCGTATTTGTCTTGCAATCGCTTTGCCTGCGTTCCTTTCCCGGAGCCCGGAGGTCCCAAGAGCAGCAGATTCATCCCCGCCGTCCGCGCAGTTTTGCCTTCTTGATCAAACCTTCGTACTGATGTGCGATGAGGTGCGCTTGTATCTGTGCAACCGTATCCATCGTCACGGAGACCGCGATCAGCAAGCTCGTCCCGCCGAAATAGAATGGCACCGAGTACTGCGTGATCAGAATCTCTGGCAGGATGCAAACGGTCGAGAGATAGGCGGCCCCGACCACCGTCAGTCTGGTCAGGATGTAGCTCAGATAGTCCTCGGTGTTCTTACCTGGGCGAATACCGGGAACAAAGCCGCCGTGCTTCTTCAGATTGTCGGCGGTGTCGTGTGGGTTGAACACGATGGAGCTGTAGAAGAAGCAGAAGAACACGATAAGCGCAACATAGCCCAACATGTAAAGCGGCTGTCCGTGGGCGAGATAGGAGGTGATTTGCTGCAGCCACTCCGGCCCTTGCGCGCCCGAGAAACCCGCGATCGTGACCGGTAGGAGGAGCAGCGAGCTTGCAAAGATGGGCGGAATGACGCCCGACGCGTTGAGCTTCAGGGGAAGATGCGAACTCTCGCCGCCGAACACGCGGCTGCCTTGCTGGCGCTTCGGATATTGCACGATGATGCGGCGTTGAGCGCGCTCCATGAAAACGATCGCCGCGATGACGCCAACCGCCATAACCAGAAGAATCACGATCACGAAGCTCGAAATGGCGCCGGTGCGGCCGAGTTCCAGGGTATTGGCGAGCGCATTCGGCAGGTTTGCGACGATACCGGAGAAAATGATCAGCGATACGCCGTTGCCGACTCCGCGCGCCGTCACTTGTTCGCCGAGCCACATGAGAAACAGGGTCCCACCCGTGAGCGAGAGCACGGTGGTCATGCGAAAGAAGAGGCCAGGATCGATGACGGCCGGGCCGTGCGAGCCGGACATGCCCTCTAAGCCGATGGCCAGGCCATAGGCTTGGAATGCCGCCAGGATGACTGTGCCGAAGCGGGTATATTGATTGATCTTCTTGCGGCCTTGCTCGCCTTCCTTCTTGATCGCCTCAAGCGAAGGGACGATCGACGTCAAGAGCTGCATGATAATGGACGCCGAGATGTACGGCATCACGTTGAGGGCGAACATCGTCATGCGACGGAGCGCTCCCCCGGCGAACATGTCGAACATGCCGAGGATGCCACGCGAATTCTGGGTGAATACGTCCTGCAGAATCGTCGGATCGATGCCCGGGACGGGGATGTAAGTGCCAAGCCGGTAGACCATCAGCGCCCCAAGCGTGAACCAGAGGCGCTTTTTGAGCTCGGTCGCCTTGGCGAAGGCGCCGAAATTTATATTGGCGGCAAGTTGTTCGGCGGCAGATGCCATACGCTACTCCGGCAGGCCGGATCGGTCGGCCCGTCCATCGGGTTCAGGCCTTGGCGGAGGACGCCTTATCTTCGTTGGTGGGCTTGGGTGCGCTGACGGTCACCTTCCCGCCAGCCTTTTCGACCGCCGCAATAGCGGCCTTCGAAGCGCCCGCGACCACAATGTCAATCTTGGACTTGAGCTTGCCCTTTGCAAGGAGTCGCACGCCGTCTCGAGTGGATTTGACGAGGCCCGCCGCGACAAGGATAGCCTCGTCCACGGTCTTTCCCGCATCGACTCGGCCGGCCTCGATCGCCTCCTGAAGGCGGCCGATATTCACGTGGCTATGCTCTTTGGGGAACATGCTACGGAAGCCGCGCTTGGGCAGGCGCCGGAAGAGCGGCATCTGACCGCCCTCGAAGCCGAGCAGCGACACCCCACTTCGTGCCGTTTGGCCCTTTCCTCCGCGTGCCGCCGTTTTGCCCTTGCCGGAGCCGATGCCCCGGCCCAACCGCTTGTATTTTCGGTGGGCACCCGGGTTGTCTCTGATTTCGTTCAGTTTCATCGCCTTCTTCCTCAACGCCTTCGTCTCGGCCACCTTAACCGTCGACCTTCACCAAATGATGCACCCGCGCGATCATGCCGCGCACGGAGGGTGTGTCCTCAAGCTCGACAGAGCGGTGCATTTTATTGAGACCGAGGCCGATCAGGGTCGCGCGCTGGTAATCCTCGCGTCCGATCGGGCTGCCGATTTGAGTCACTCGCACGGTCTTAACGCCAGGCTTCTTTTCTTTTGCCGCCATGAACCTACTCCTTCGGCGCCGCAGCTGGCTCACCGCCTCGCCGGCCGATGATCTCGCCCACCTTCTTGCCTCGTTTCGAAGCGACGAGGCGGGGGGCCATGATATTGGAGAGGGCGGCGAACGTTGCCTTGATCATGTTGTGCGGATTGGTCGAGCCGATCGACTTGGCGACCACGTCCTGCACACCGAGGCATTCGAAGATCGCGCGCATCGGTCCACCCGCGATGATGCCGGTGCCCGGTGCCGCCGACCGCACCACCACGCGACCGGCGCCGTAGCGCCCGAGCACATCGTGATGCAGCGTCCTGCCTTCGCGCAATGGAACTCGGACCAGCGAGCGCTTGGCCTGGTCGGTCGCCTTCCGGATCGCCTCCGGTACCTCGCGCGCCTTGCCGGATCCATGACCGACGCGGCCTTTGCCGTCACCCACGACGACGACTGCGGCAAATCCGAAGCGCCGGCCGCCCTTGACCACCTTGGCAACGCGATTGATGCTGACGAGCTTTTCGACGAGCTCGCTCTCTTCGCGCTCGCGCGTTTCGCGTTGGGACACGTTCCTTGCCATCGATCCTGATCCCCTAGAACGCCAAGCCGCCCTCGCGGGCGGCGTCGGCCAGGGCCTTGACCCGGCCGTGATAGAGATAAGCTCCGCGGTCGAACACGACTTCCTTCACACCCTTCTCGATCGCGCGCTCGGCGATCAATTTGCCGACTGCTTTTGCGGCCTCGATATCCGATCCCTTTTTGATCTGGCTCTTGAGATCCTTGTCGAGGCTCGACGCCGCGGCGAGCGTGACACCTTTGGTGTCGTCGATCACCTGGGCGTAAATGTTCTTGCTCGAGCGATGGACGCTGAGACGCGCACGCCCGGCGGATTTGCGGGCGAGCCGGGTTCGAATGCGCCGCTTGCGGCGCGTGTGGAGATCGAGAAACGGCTTCATGGCTCGCACCTACTTCTTTTTGCCTTCCTTGCGCCGGACGTGCTCACCCTCGTAGCGGATGCCTTTGCCTTTGTACGGCTCCGGACCGCGCATGGCACGAATCTCCGCCGCAACCTGCCCGACGCGCTGGCGATCGGCACCGCTGATCGTGATGGACGTTGGCTTGTCGCACTTGATCGTGATCCCCTCGGGGATCGGAAACACCACGTCGTGGCTGTAGCCGAGCAGGAGTTGGAGGTTTTTGCCTTGCACCGAGGCCCGGTACCCAACGCCCTGAATCTCGAGATTGACTGTGAAGCCCTTCGAAACACCAGCGATCAAATTATTGATCAGGCTGCGGTAAGTGCCCCACAACATGCGCGCGCGTTTGGTCTCGCCCCGCGGCTTGACCCAGATTTTGCCCTGGTCGAACTTGGCCTCGACATCGTCGGGGATGGGAAGGCTCAATTGCCCGAGTTTGCCCTTGACCGTCAGGTTGGCGCCGCCGAGCTGCACGTCGACGCCACCGGGCACCGCGACAGGGTATTTTCCAACGCGCGACATGACTGCTCCTAAAACACCTGACAGAGGATCTCGCCGCCAACATTTGCGGCACGAGCATCCGAATCCGACATTACGCCACGCGGCGTTGAAAGGATTGCAATACCCAGCCCGCCATGCACTCGAGGCAGGTCCTTGATCTTCGAATAGACCCGTCGGCCTGGCTTCGACACACGCTGAATCTCGCGGATGACCGGCTGGCCTTCGTGGTACTTGAGCTCGATCTCGAGCGCCACCACGCCTGGCCGCTCCTGGTGTTCGGAGTAGCCGCGGATGTAACCTTCCCGCTTCAGAACCTCGAGAACATTCGTCCGCAACCGGGAGTGCGGCGCCAACACGCTTGCCTTGCGCGCACGCTGGCCGTTCCGGATACGGGTCAGCATATCCCCAAGGGGATCGCTATACGACATCAACCGATCTCCTTTACCAGCTCGACTTGACCATGCCGGGTATCTGGCCGTTCGCCGCCAGATCCCGCAGTGCAATTCGCGAGAGTTTGAACTTGCGATAGAACGAACGCGAACGCCCGGACTGTTCGCAACGGTTGCGCACGCGCACCTTGGAGCTGTTCCGCGGCAACTCCGCAAGCTTGAGACGCGCCGTGAAGCGCTCCTCAGAGGGGCGCGACAGATCTTCGGCAATAGCCTTCAGCTTCGCGCGCCGGATTGCGTGCCGCTTCACCAGCCTTTGACGCCGCTTATTCTTCTCGATCGAACTTTTCTTGGCCATTCTCCGACCTCCGTAACGGGTCAGCCGCCGAACGGCATCGAGAACCCCTTGAGAAGCGCGAGCGCTTCCTGGTTCGTCTTTGCCGTCGTCACGATTGTGATGTCCATTCCACGGATTTGATCGATCTTGTCATAGTCGATCTCCGGGAAAACGATCTGCTCTTTGAGCCCGAAGGTATAATTGCCGCGCCCGTCGAAGCTGCGGTCCGAAAGGCCTCGGAAATCGCGTACGCGCGGAAGCGCAATAGTGACCAGCCGGTCGAGGAACTCATACATGCGCTCGCGCCGAAGTGTCACCTTGCACCCGATCTTCATGCCCTGGCGGAGCTTGAAATTCGCGATTGCCTTGCGCGCGGACATGATCACCGGCCGTTGCCCGGAGATGCGTGCAAGCTCCTCGGCGGCCACGTTGATCCGTTTGCTGTCGCCGACTGCCTGGCCCACGCCCATATTGATCACGATCTTCTCGAGCTTGGGTACTTCCATGGGATTCCGATACTGGAACTGCTTCATCAGTTCCGGCTTTAAAGTTTTCTCGTAATGCTCACGCAGTCTCGTGGCCATTGCCCCACCTTACCTGTCGATAATTTCGCCAGAGCGCTTGGCGTAGCGCACCTTGCGATTGCCTTCGACGAGTTTAAATCCGACGCGCGTCGGCTTGTCGTCCTTGGGGTCGAGGTGGGCCACGTTCGAGACGTGGATCGCCGCTTCCTGCTCGACAATGCCACCCGCATTTCGCGCCGAGGGCCTCGTGTGGCGCTTGACCATATTGACGCCTTGAACCAGCACGCGATCTCGCTCGACCAAGACCTTGAGCACGTCGCCCCGCTTGCCCTTATCGCGGCCGGCGAGCACGACCACGCGATCTCCCTTCTTGATCCTCGCGGCCATCACAGCACCTCCGGGGCCAACGAAATAATCTTCATGAACTTCTTGGCGCGCAGCTCGCGCGTCACGGGCCCGAAAATGCGCGTGCCGATGGGCTCGCCCTGCGGATTGATGAGCACGGCGGCGTTGCGGTCGAACCGGATTACGCTGCCGTCCTGGCGGCGAATTTCCTTCGAGGTGCGGACGATGACCGCCTTATGGACGTCGCCCTTCTTAACGCGGCCGCGCGGGATCGCGTCCTTGACCGACACGACAATGACATCGCCGACTGACGCGAACTTGCGCTTGGAGCCGCCCAGCACCTTGATGCACTGCACCCGACGCGCGCCGGAATTATCGGCGACCTCCAGGTTGGTTTGCATCTGTATCATGACACTCGACCCTTCCTTCCGCTCAGCCGGCCGCAGTCGGATCGCCGGCCACGACTTCCCAACGCTTGCGCTTGGAAAGCGGACGGCATTCGCGGATGCGCACCGTATCGCCGACCTTGAAACGGTTGGCTTCGTCATGCGCCATGAATTTCTTCGAGCGCGTGACATATTTTTTATAAACCGGATGCTGCACGCGGCGGTCGACCCGCACGATGACGGTCTTCTCCGCCGCGTCGCTCACCACCACACCCTGCAATTCACGCCTTGGCATCGCTCCGACTCCTACGAGGCCTTCGACGCCTTCCGGCCGCGCTCGCCGAGGATCGTCTTGATCCGAGCGATGTCGCGCCGCACGCGTCGCACTTGTGCCGTGTTCTCAAGCTGGCCGCTTGCCTTCTGGAAGCGCAGGTTGAAAGACTCCTTGCGCAGCCCAGTCAACTGATCCTTGAGCTCGTCCGTGGTTTTAGCTCGAATATCTTCTGCTTTTGTCATTGCTCAGTGTTCCTCACCGAGGCGTGCGACGAACCGAGTCCGGATCGGGAGCTTCGCAGATGCAAGTGCCATTGCCTCGGTCGCAATCGTGCGGGGCACGCCGTCCATCTCGAACATGATGCGACCCGGATGGATACGCACGCACCAGAACTCTGGCGTACCCTTGCCGGAACCCATGCGCACCTCGGCCGGCTTCTTCGAGACCGGTACGTCGGGGAAGACGCGGATCCAGACGCGCCCGACGCGTTTGATGTGACGCGTGATGGCGCGGCGGGCGGCCTCGATCTGACGCGCGGTAACGCGCCCCGGTTCAACGGCTTTTAGACCGTAGGCGCCGAAGTTGAGCGAGGTGCCGGCCGACGCAAGGCCCTTCACGCGTCCCTTGTGCGCCTTTCTGTACTTTGTTCGCTTCGGTTGAAGCATCACCTAGCTCCTTCGGTCCGACTAACGCCCGACTTGCTGATCAGCGAGTCGCTTATCCTGCGCCATCGGGTCATGCGCCATGATCTCGCCCTTGAAAATCCAGACCTTGACGCCGCAGGTGCCGTACGTGGTCTTCGCCGTCGCAACGCCATAATCGATGTCGGCTCGGAGCGTGTGGAGCGGCACGCGGCCTTCGCGGTACCATTCGACCCGGGCAATCTCCGCCCCCCCAAGCCGGCCTCCGCAAGTGATCTTGATGCCTTGGGCGCCGAGACGCATGGCCGACTGCACCGCGCGCTTCATCGCGCGGCGAAAGGCAACGCGGCGCTCGAGTTGCTGAGCGATGTTCTCCGCGACCAGGCGGGCCTCAAGCTCCGGCTTGCGGATTTCGACGATATTGAGGTGCACCTCGCTCGGCGTCATCTTGGCGATGTCCTGGCGCAATTTTTCGATGTCGGCACCCTTCTTACCGATGACGACGCCTGGACGTGCGGTGTGAATGGTGATCCGCGCCTTCTTGGCAGGCCGCTCAATCACCACGCGGGATACCCCGGCCTGCTGCAGCCGGTCGTGAAGATATTTCCGCAGCTTGAGGTCCTCGTGAAGCAGTTGGGAATAGTCGCCGTCGGCGTACCACCGGCTATCCCACGTCCGGTTGACGCCGAGCCGAAGCCCGGTTGGATTGACTTTGTGACCCATCAGGCCGTCTCCCCGGCTTGCGTTTCGCTCCGCTCGCGCACGACGATGCGGAGATTGCTGAATGGCTTCACGATGCGAACGCCCCGCCCGCGCGCCCGGGCGTGAAAGCGCTTCATTACCAGTGCTTTACCGACCGATGCCTCAGCGACGTATAGGCGGTCGACATCGAGCTGATGATTGTTCTCGGCGTTCGCAATCGCGGAGGCGAGCACCTTCTTCACTTCGCCGGCGATGCGCCGGCGCGAGAACGTAAGCTCAGCCAGCGCCTGCTCGGCCGCGAGGCCGCGAATGAGCTCAGCCACGAGATTGAGTTTGCGCGGGCTCGTGCGAATCGAGGCCGAGAAGGCCATCGCCTCGTTGTCCTTGAGTCGCCGCTCGGTTGCTTTCTTGCCCATGCTATTCCCTTTTCGCCTTTCGATCCGCGGCATGACCGTAGAAGACTCGAGTGGGCGAGAACTCACCGAACTTGTGACCGATCATATTCTCGGTCACCAGCACTGGAATGAACTTGTGGCCGTTGTAGACACCGAAGGTCAGGCCGACGAACTGCGGCAAAATTGTCGAGCGTCGCGACCAGGTCTTGATGACCTCCTTGCGTCCCGATTCGCGCGACTTCTCCGCCTTCTTCAGGAGATAGCCGTCGACGAACGGACCTTTCCAAACAGAACGAGACACGGTTGCGCTCTCCTACTTCTGGAAACGCCGGCGCACGATCAGTTTGCTCGTGGCCTTGTTCTTACGCGTGCGCTTGCCCTTGGTCTTGATACCCCAAGGTGTTACCGGATGTCGCCCGCCCTTGGTGCGGCCTTCGCCGCCGCCATGAGGATGGTCGATCGGGTTCATCGCAACACCGCGCACGATCGGCCGACGGCCCTTCCAACGCGAGCGACCCGCCTTGCCGATCTTTTCGTTGGTGTGATCGGGATTCGAAACCGCACCGATCGTCGCGAGGCATTCGGCTCGCACCATCCGCACTTCGCCCGAGCCGAGCTTCAGAAGCGCGTAGCCCGCATCGCGCCCGACGAGCTGCACATAGCTGCCGGCTGCGCGGGCGAGTTGGCCGCCCTTGCCGATCTTCATTTCCACATTGTGGACAATGGTGCCGATCGGAATGCTTGAGAGCGGCATCGCGTTGCCGGGCTTGATATCTTCACGCTCACCGGCGACCACGGTATCGCCGGCCTTGAGGCGCTGGGGTGCCAAGATGTACGCCAATTCGCCGTCCTGATACCGCACAAGGGCGATAAATGCCGTGCGGTTGGGGTCGTATTCGAGCCGCTCAACAACCGCCGGCATGCCCCACTTCGCGCGACGCGCGAAGTCGATCATGCGATAGCGCCGTTTGTGCCCGCCGCCCTTCTGCCACATCGTGATGTGGCCGTGATTGTTCCGTCCACCCGTGCCGATTTTCCCTTCGGTCAGGCTCTTGACCGGCTTGCCCTTCCAAAGCTCGGAGCGGTCGACCATGACGAGGCCGCGCAGGCCCGGCGTCATCGGCTTGTATGTTTTGAGTGCCATGGTCAGTCCTCGCCTCAGACGCCCGTCGTCACGTCGATGGTCTGGCCTTCCGCCAGCGAAACGACCGCCTTCTTGAAATCGGAGCGTTGGCCCGGATGGCCTTGCCAACGCTTGGCCTTGCCCGCAACCACGATCGTGTTGACGGCTTTGACCTTGACCTTGAACAGGCCCTCGACCGCGGCCTTGATCTCCGGCTTGGTAGCGTCGAGCGGTACGCGAAAGGTAACCTGATTATGTTCAGATCCGCGCGTCGACTTCTCGGTGATTACCGGCGAGCGCACGAGTTCGTACATCCGTTCCGTGCTCACTTTCACCGCACCAACATGCCTGCTCATCTCAGCCTCTCCTGCAGCTTCTCAACGGCGGCCTTGGTGAGCACGAGTGTGTCGCGCCTAAGAATGTCGTAGACGTTCGCACCCTGCTGCGGCAGCACGTCCACCCCCGGAATATTTCGCGCCGCTCGCGCAAAACCCTCATCCACCTCCGGCCCATCGATGATCAGCACCGACGACCAGCCGAGTTTGACGAACTGCCCGGCCAGGACCTTGGTCTTAGCCTCTTTGACAGCCGCCGCGTCCAGGATCGTGAGCTTGCCTTCAGCCGCCTTGGCCGACAGCGCCATCCTAAGGCCGAGTTTGCGCACCTTCTTTTGGAGATCGAAGGCGTGACTGCGCACGACCGGGCCGAAGATCACGGCACCACCCCGAAATTGCGGGGAGCGCAAGCTTCCCTGTCGCGCGTGGCCCGTGCCCTTTTGCTTGTATGGCTTCTTCGTCGTTCCCTGAACGTCGGAGATGCCCTTGGTTTTGTGGGTCCCGGCCCGTCGCTTGGCGAGCTGCCAATTGACCACGCGAGCCAATATGTCCTTGCGCGGTTCGACGCCGAAAACGGTTTCGTCGAGCTCGAGCTCGCCGACCGATTTGTTGTCGAGATCGATGATTGCCGTCCTCATCGCACTCATGCCTCGCTCTTCTCCGCCGGCGTCTCGGCCGAGGCCGGCGTGCCAGCCGCCTTGCGGACCGCCCCCGGGAAGGGCAGTTCCTTCGGCGCCTTTCGCTTGACCGCGTCACGCACGAGCACATAGCCCCCCTCGGCCCCCGGCACGGCGCCCTCGACCATCACGAGGCCACGCGCCACGTCGGTTGCCACCACCTTTAGGTTCTGTGTGGTGCGCCGGCGGTCGCCCATATGGCCAGCCATCTTCTTGTTCTTGAACGTCTTGCCGGGGTCCTGGCGGTTGCCGGTCGAGCCGTGGCTGCGATGGGAGATCGACACACCGTGGGACGCGCGAAGGCCGCCGAAATTCCATCGCTTCATGGCGCCGGCAAATCCCTTGCCGATCGTGGTGCCGGTCACGTCGACAAACTGTCCCGCAAGGAAGTGGTCGGCGGTCAACTCGGCGCCGACATCGATAAGTGCATCTGCGCTCACGCGAAACTCGAATACGCTCCGCTTCGGCTCGACCTTCGCCTTGGCAAAGTGGCCGCGCTCGGCCTTCGACACATTCTTGACCTTGGCAACGCCGAGACCGAGTTGGAGCGCGGTATAACCGTCTTTTTCTTCCGTGCGCTGGGCGATGACTTGGCAGCCTTCGACCTTGAGCACGGTGACCGGAACGTGGTCCCCGCTTTCGGTGAAGAGGCGCGTCATGCCGATCTTTTGCGCGATAAGCCCGGTACGCATCGATAACGCTCCCCTCAGAGCTTGATCTCGACGTCGACGCCGGCCGCGAGGTCGAGCTTCATCAGGGCATCGACCGTCTGAGGTGTCGGATCGACGATGTCCAACAACCGCTTATGCGTCCGGATCTCGAATTGCTCGCGCGACTTCTTATCGACGTGGACCGAGCGGTTCACCGTGAACTTCTCGATCCGCGTCGGCAGCGGGATCGGCCCGCGCACGCGAGCACCCGTGCGTTTGGCTGTGTTGACGATCTCGCTCGTCGACTGGTCGAGCACGCGGTGGTCGAACGCCTTCAAGCGGATCCTGATATTCTGATTGTCCATCGTCGTTTCCTGTCGCCGAGCCGGAGCCGCATTGCCCCGGCCATAATGTCCCGCCCGTCTATTGGATGATCTTGGCGACGACGCCGGCGCCGACCGTGCGCCCGCCCTCGCGGATGGCGAAGCGCAGGCCCTCGTCCATCGCGATCGGCGCGATCAGCTCGACCTCCATCGCGAT